>JAQTSL010000156.1 GCA_028711355.1 Rhodoferax sp. | reverse complement strand
GCGGTGAGCAAGAATTTCAGCCCCGCAGCCATCTGTCGGCGGCCGAACAAGCCGTACGCGGCCCAGGGCAACGCCCAGCACGAGGTTACGGCGGTGGTAACGGCGGTGGCTACGGCGGCCCGACACTGGCGCCGCGCGCCGGTGGCCAACCCGACCCGATGCGCACCAGCGTTGACATGATGAGCGACCGTGGTGCGCGCCGTGGCGGTGGCGGTGGCGGCGGCGGTGCTTATGGCGGCGGCAATCGCAACACGGGCGCACCCGGTGGCGGCCTTGGTGGCGGCCGTCCGGGCGGCAATCGGGGTGGCAACCGATCTGGCAGCCGTGGCCGTTCCGGTGGATCGGGCGGACCGCGCTAACTTGCCCGGCCGACAGTGATTAACGGCGTGCGTTATTCCATTTCTAAATCATCCGTGTCGTTGTTGCTTCGCCTTGTCGTGCTACAGCACTGCCTGCGGCTTCGCGCCTAGACACAAATGATTTGGAAACGGAATTAGGTGTCTGCCGCTGCGTGAACTTGGGGTTTTGCCAAATAGAGGCGCAAGCTTGTGGCTGCGGGTTAAAGCGCAGGGCTTACCCCTGTGATACTCGGGTGGTCCTGCCTCGTACCCAGCCTCGCGATATCGCACTATCTTAGTATCATCACCCCATGCCGGCCAGCCTCACCCTGCCCACTGCGCCGCGCCGCCTGGTAGCGACGCTGCTGCGCGCGCTGCGCAGTTGGGCTTTTATGCTGCACTTTGGCGCGCTGGTGCTGGTGTTGCTGCTGTCGCCTTCGTCCTACACCCACACCTACCGCGCCGCCACCGCGCAGCGCCTGGTGGTCAGCACCTGGCTGGTGCTGCCGTGGTTTACCGCGCTATCGAGCCTGCTCAGCCTGGTGCTGATCCGCATCGTGGTGGTCACGGCACTGAGCTACGGGCTGTCGCAATACGCCTTGCAGATGGTGGTGCGGGTGCTGGTACTGGAGCTGATTCCGCTCTCAGCCGCATTGTTTGTGGCGCTGCGCGCCGGGCTGGCTTTCAACGCGGGTGCGCTGCCCGACGGCGCCAGCGCTCGCGTGCAGCGGGTGCGCGAGCTGGACTTGGCGCAACTGCACCGCAACCTGTTACCACGCGTGCTGGCCGACGGTTTTTCGGTGCTGGCGCTGGCCATGTTCAGCGGCGTCATCACGCTGGTGCTGGCGTACCTGGTGGTGTATGGCCTGTCGCCCTGGGGCCTGCCCGGCTTTACCCGCACCGTGGGGCAGGTGTTTGACCTGACGATGAGCCTGGGCTTCCTGCTCAAGGTACTGCTGTTCAGCCTGGCAGTAGCCGTGGTACCGATGGCCGCCAGTCTGGACGCGCACTGGCGCGCCAGCAGCGCTACCATCCAGCCCGGCGCGGTGCGGCTGTTGGTGGTGTTGCTCATCATCGAAGCCGCGCTGCTGGTGGTCAATTACATTTAATGAGCCCGAAGCATGCAAAACCGCTCTTTTGTACAAGCCGCGCAATGGGGGTCAGAGCCCAATTCGGTAACGCTGTCTTGCCAAGCTCGACGGTCCTGCCGCGAATTGAGATCTGACCCCAATTCAGCTACCGCCTACGTAAAAATGGCAGCATCCGAACCTCGTAAACACCCATGACCCCACCCCCGTCCGACCCGACGCCGCCGATCGCCCACCTGGAGCGCAAGGCCCGGCTGCTGCTGTGGCTGGTGGCCGCCGTGATTACCGGATTTGTGCTGTACGTGCTGGTGGCGCGTGGCGTGTTTGAGCGCAATCAGCAACTGGTGCTGATCTCGGATGATTCCGAGGGCGTGATCGTTGGCATGGACCTGACGTTTTCGGGTTTTCCGATCGGGCGCGTACGCCGCATTGAGCTGGCCGACGACGGCAAGGCGCGCATGCTGATCGACGTGCCTGTCAAAGACGCACGCTGGCTGCGCACCAGCAGCATCTTTACGCTGGAACGCGGCATGGTGGGTGACACCCGCATCCGCGCCTTCAGCGGCATTCTGCAAGACCCGCCACTGCCCGCTGGGGCCGAGCGCACGCTGCTGCGCGGCGACACCGCTGCTGAAATCCCGCGGCTGGTCGCCAGCGCGCGCGCCCTGCTGGAAAACCTGGACCACATGACCGGCCCCGAGTCGAGCCTGAACACCAGCCTGGCGCACCTAAGCACGGTGACCGAGCGGCTGACCGGGCACTACGGAGTGCTCACCGGCGTGCTGGGTAGCGAAGGCAATGCCAAAAAAATCATCACCATGCTGGAGCGCAGCAACGCGCTGCTGGCCAAAGCCGATGCACAGGTGTTTGGCCCACAGGGCGTGATGGACAGCACGCAGGGCGCACTGGTCAGCGCCAAAACCGCGCTGGACAGTTCCAATCAGGCGATCAAGCAGCTCAGCACCGTGTTGCAGGACGCGCGCCAGACGCTGACCAAAGTGGATGCCGTGCTGGCCGAGGCGCAGGCGGTTGGCGCCAACGCGCGTGTGGCCAGCACCGATCTGGGCACGCTGCGCGCCGAGGTCGAAGCCAGCCTGCGCAAGGTCAGCCAATTGGTCAACGAGGTCAACCGCAAATGGCCGCTGGCGCGCGATGCCGAAATCAAACTGCCGTGACCCAACTGCCATGAATAAATCAATCAGCCTATGCCTGGCCATGCTGCTGAGCGCTTGCGCCAGCGCGCCGCCACCACCGGATTGGCAGGCCAACGCGTTGGCCTCACTCAACCAGTTCACCCAGGCGTATCTCGACGGAAATCTGCGCGTGGCGGATGCTGAATTTTCCCGCGCCCGCTTGGAGCTGGCGCGCACCGGCCGACCCGATTTGCTGGCCCGGCTGGAACTGGTGCGCTGCGCAGTGCAGGTGGCCGCACTGGTGTGGACGCCGTGCACCGGCTACCTGGCGCTAGCGATGGACGCCGCCGCACCCGAGCGCGCGTACGCTGACTTTTTGCGCGGCCACTGGCAAGGCATCAAGGTGCAACTGCTACCCGTGCAGTACCAGCCGCTGGTAGCGCAGGTGCAGCACGAGGCCGCCACACCCGACAGCGCAACGCCAGCCAATGGGCGACTGGGCTCGATCAACGACCCACTGGCACGCCTGATTGCCGCCGGATCGCTACTACAAATAGAGCAGCTTACGCAAGCTGATAGCGCGCTGGCAGTCGATTCTGCTAGCAGCCAGGGATGGCGCCGGCCGTTGCTGGCGTGGCTCGGTGTAACGCTCAAGCAGGCCCAGTTCAGCTTTGACACGGCGGCTGCGCAGCGCATCCGTCGGCGCATCGACGCGGTGCTAGGGGTCGAGTAACAATGTTGATCGACCCCTTTACCCCCTGAACCCGAGCAACCAGACCAGCACCGCCAACAGCGCCAGCACCAACCCCACGTACGGCCAGTTCGACGGTTTGTCGGCGTACGGGTCGGTCAGGGCGCGCTCAGCGCCTTCAGGCAATTTGGCCAACTGCGTCAACGACGTTCCGAACGGAATATTGATGCGCGCGCGCGCATTCACCGCCCAGCCGTTGGCGTCCAGAATCGGCCCCAGGTTGCGGCTGCGCAGTTTGAACCACGCCAGCAGCACCGCCGGCCCCGAGATCAACAACATCAACCCGACCAAAGCCAGCGGAATCTGCCACCACTTCAGGCCCAACAAGCCGCCAATCAGCGACACCGCCATGGTGCCAATGGCGCCCAACGCCAGGCCGATGGCAGCAAAGATACCGGCGAACTTGCCGACATCAAACGGCGGTGGTGCCTCGGCCTTGCCGGCCACGCCCTTGGTTGCCACCGAAACCGCCGCCCCACCGAGCTTGTCATCGGTCGCCTTGGCCTTGGCAGCGGCCATTTTTTGCAACTGCGCGCCGACCATGCGCGCCGCCTGCTTGTAGGGCGACCAAAACGCCTGACGCAGGCTGATCGGGTGCTCCACAATCTTGCTAATGGTGGCGTCCCAGTCGCGGCCCTGACGGTCATAGAAAACGCCATTGCGCCCGACCATCAACTGGTCGGAGTCGCCGGCAGTAAAGGCCGCCGCCACGCTGAGCTTGTCGGCGCCGCGCACGCAGTCGCAATAGACCAGGCAGACCCGGGACAACCCGGCCAGCGCGGCGTGCTTGGCCGCGTCATTGACGGCCACGCACAGCTCGCAAGAGCGGCCGTCGAGGTACAACGTGCCAATCTGAAAAGTGGCCTTGCCCTGGCGCGTGTAAAAGTCCCGAAACGAGACAAAGTTGTTGGCCAGCGGATGCAGATCGCGCACGTAGCGTGCGAGCTTTTCCAGGTCGCGCACGCCGTCGCCTTCGGCCGCCGGGTCGGGTTTGCTCGCCAGCCAGGTGGTGTAGGGTGCCAACTTGTCCTTGATCGCCTGCCAGTGCGCCGCACTCAATTCTTGCCGCTGGCCCAGCAGCGGCAGCACCACGCCGGCCTGTAGCGCGGCCACCCGTGCCGCCCAGGCCGGATTCAAGCCACCGGTCAGGGGCAACGCAGCAGCGGGCGTCACGTGCGCCAACGGCAGTTCACTGATGGCGGATGCGCCCGCTTGCAGCGCGGCAGGCGCCAACGCCTTGAGCGCGTCTTCAGACGCGTTGAGCAGCGCGCCCGCCCGCTCGTCAAATGCCGCCAAATCACAGCGGGTAAAAAAGTCCACTACTTTGGCGTCGAGTTCGGTCACCAGCGCGTGTGCCGCGGCCGTGGCGTCGCCCAGCGGCAGCGCGTCTTGGCCAGCGGCCTCCCAGGCAGCCAGCGCGCGTGCCGCGTGGCCGGCCTGCGCAGCGCTGGCTTCGGCGACGGTCAGCACATCAGCGTCACTCTTGCCCAGCTCGGTGGCCAGCGCCAGCGCCGCAGCTTTGATCAGTGTGCCAGCAGCGTCGTCGTCACGGATCGCACCCGCGGCCACGCCGTCTTGCCCCTGCACCAGCAGGTCGGCGTCGCGCAGGCGCGCACCGGCCCAGCGGATCGCGGCAATCAGCTCGGGCGGACGCACATGACCGTCGTTGTCGCTGTCGATGAACTGCAGCGTGCGCGCGTCAAACTCGATGCCGCGCACCGGACACGACAACGCCACCCACAGCTTTTGGTCGAGTTCTCCCAGCGCCAGCAGATCGGCCGACCGGTCCAGTTGCACCTGGTCAAAGCCGCCGGCCCGGAAAAATCGCCATTGATAAGTTGCACTTGCCATATCGAAGCCTCACAAATGTTGTTGCATTGGTTGTTAATGATAAGGGCCTGCTTTCATCACGCGGCTCCAACCGACCCTTTAGGCGTGGCGCCCAATCTCGGGCCAGCGCCGGTGCAGCCACAGCCAGGCCAGCAAGCCCACCAGCATCATCGCCAGCGACGCAGCGGCCAGCCACAGCGTGGAATGCATCACCAGCGGCACAATGACGCCCGCCACCACACCGTTGGTGCTGGCGCCGACAAACGCCTGAAGGCTTGACGCCATGCCACGCCGCTCCGGGTGCAAGTCCAACACCAGCAGCGTGACCACCGGCACCATCAGCGCCCAGCCAAAAGAAAAAATCATCACGGGGAAAAGCGCCCAGCTCACGTGCGCCTTGAACAGCGCGTTGGCCAGCACGTTCAGCAGCGCAATGGCCAGCATGATGGCAAAGCCGTACTTGATCTGCTGTTTGGGCGCCAGCCGACCCGCCATACGGCCACTGACCCAGGCGCCGCCCATGATGCCGCTAATGGTCAGCACAAAGAACCAGAAAAACTGCGTTGGCGCCAGCGCCAGGTGTTCGCCCAAAAATGCCGGCGCCGACAGCACGTATAAAAACATACCGTTAAACGGAATGCCGCTGGCCAGCGCCAGCAGCAGAAAACGCGGGTCCAGCCCCAGTTGCCAATAGCCTTGCAGCAAGTTGCGCACGTTGAGCGGTTGGCGCTGGCTCAGGTGCAGTGTTTCGGGCAACAGCCGATAGTTGGCGGCCCACAGCACCACCCCTACCAGAGTCAAAAACCAGAACACGCTGTGCCAGCCCAGGCTGGCAAACAACAACCCGCCCATCATTGGTGCCACCGCAGGTGCGACACCAAAATAGATGGTGATCTGGCTCATGACTTTTTGCGCTTGCGCCGGTGCAAACATATCACGAACCACTGCGCGCGACACCACAATACCGGCACCGGTGGTCAAACCCTGTAGCGCGCGAAAAAAAATCAACTGACCAATGCTTTGCGACAGCGCACACCCGAGCGACGCCAGCGCAAACGCCGCCAACCCCC
The DNA here is from genome assembly GCA_028711355.1 of Rhodoferax sp. Classification (GTDB taxonomy): domain Bacteria; phylum Pseudomonadota; class Gammaproteobacteria; order Burkholderiales; family Burkholderiaceae_C; genus Rhodoferax. The sequence continues at coordinate 1,983 of JAQTSL010000156.1, read as the reverse complement.
ACAACACCACCGGTCGGCGCCCGACGCTGTCTGAGATGGCGCCATGAAACAAACTCATGAAGGCAAAGCCAAACAGGTACGCCGACAGCGTTTGCTGCATCTGCACCGGTGTCGCGCCGAGCGACTGCGCAATGCCGGCAAACGCCGGAATGTAGGTGTCAATCGAAAACGGCCCCAGCATGGCCAGCACGGCCAGCAACATGGCCAGCGCCCAGCGCGGCGCGCGCCACAACTGCTTTGCGTCTGGATTCAAGGTAAAACCTGTCGGACGTTGCGGCCGCTCAGTGCGACACGCCGATCAGCGTCACCAGCACGATCACCACACCCAGCACCAGGTTGACCGCTACCCAGTTGCGAATCTGGCTCAGCGCCCGCGCACCATCGGCCCAATCGCTGGCCGCCACAGCGCGCCCCAGCCGCCGGTACAACACCCAGCGAATATAGACAAAAATCAGTGCCATGGCTCCGCCCAGCGTGGACATGATCATCCACTCCACGGGCATGGTGAAACGTCCGCCGGCCTGCACCACCTGGCGGGCGACCTGGCCAATCAGCCAACTGCCTGAGACCAGCGACAGCACGACCACCCCCAGCACCGCTTTGAAAAAGCGCCCCAGCACATCGTGCATCAGGCGCAGCCGGACTTCAGGTACCAGCCTAGCGACCGCCGGGCGCAAAAAGAAGTGGGCAAACACCATGCCGCCAATCCAGACGATGACGGCCAGCAGGTGGACAGTTTTGAGCAGAAGGTAAAGCATGAAGGGGTCCGACAAGAAATAGGAAAGACGAGAGTGTGCCTGATTTCGGTGGCTGGCAACGGACACCTAAAATCTAGCCCAACCTTGTGTCACTGACCCGGACCGCTCCCCAACGATCGGTCCGGCGCCAAAGTCTTTATGCCTGAATCCACCGTATTCTTAGAGCACGCCCTGGCGCTAGCGGCGCAAAGCCTGCTCCTGACCTCGCCCAACCCACGCGTCGGCTGCGTCATTGCCAACACCGATGGCAAACTGCTGGGCCAGGGTCAGACCCAGCGCGTGGGGGGTCCACACGCCGAAATCATGGCACTGCGCGACGCCGCCGCCAGGGGCCACTTGGTCCAGGGTGCCACCGCCTACGTCACACTGGAACCCTGCTCGCACCAGGGCCGCACCGGGCCGTGTTGCGACGCCCTGATCGCCGCCGGCATCGGCAAGGTAGTCGCCACCCTCACCGACCCCAACCCGCTGGTAGCGGGCCAGGGTTTTGCGCGCCTGCGTGCAGCGGGTATCAAAGTGCGGGTGTTGCCGCCAGACGACCCGCTAGCCGTTCAGTCACGCGAGCTCAACATCGGCTTTTTCAGCCGCATGATCCGTAAAACACCGTGGCTGCGCATGAAACTGGCGGCCTCGCTGGACGGCCAGACCGCGCTGCAAAACGGTGTCAGCCAATGGATCACTTCGCCTGAGGCGCGCGTCGACGGCCACGCCTGGCGTGCCCGCAGTTGCGCCGTACTGACCGGCATTGGCACCGTGCTGGCCGACAACCCGCGGCTCGACGTGCGGCTGGTCGAGACCGCGCGCCAGCCCCAAATGGTGGTGGTGGACAGCCGCCTTGAAACGCCGCCGGATGCGGCACTCTTCATCGCAGGTCGCGCTTGCATCATTTATGCTGCGGTACAAAATGAAGTCAGGCAATCGGCGCTTGAAGCCAGTGGCGCTACGGTGCTCTACCGGCCCGGCAGCACGCCTGGAACCGAAGCCAAAGTCGATCTGCCAGCCATGCTGCACGATCTGGCGCAGCGTGAGGTGAACGAGCTGCACGTCGAGGCCGGCCACAAGCTCAACGGATCATTTATCCGTGCCGGTCTGGTCGATGAGTTTCTGGTCTATCTGGCACCCAAACTGCTGGGCCAGGGCCAGGGCATGACCAACTTGGGGCCGTTCACCACTTTAGGCGAAGCGGTTGACCTGGCATTTGAAAGCATCGAGCGCGTTGGCCCAG
>JAQTSL010000002.1 GCA_028711355.1 Rhodoferax sp. | reverse complement strand
ACCTGACGGTACCAGAGGCCAGCCTGACGGCCAGCGGTAACTGGGCGCGCATCAATGCACAGGGTGCGGCGCCAGGTGCCAATGCAGGTGCGCCGGAGCGCAGGCGTACAGTGCTGAATTTTCGATTGGACGTGGGTGATGGTGGCAAATTGCTCGAGCGCTTTGGTATGCCTGGCGTGGTGCGCCAGGGCAGTGGCAAGATCGAAGGCCAGGTGGCCTGGGTTGGTTCCCCGCTCAAGCCTGACTACCCGACGCTAAGTGGTGCGCTGACCGTCAACGTGGGCCGTGGCCAGTTTCTCAAGGCCGACCCTGGTCTGGCCAAACTGCTGGGCGTGCTCAGCCTGCAAGCCTTGCCGCGGCGGCTGACGCTGGACTTTCGCGACGTCTTCAGCGAAGGTTTTTCGTTTGATTTTTTGCGTGGGGATGTCACGCTGGACAAGGGCATCGCCCGCACCAACAACTTACAGATGAAGGGCGTTAACGCGGCGGTACTGATGGACGGGCAGGCCAATCTGGCCGACGAGACGCAAGACATCAAGGTGGTGGTCGTGCCCGAAGTCAACGCTGGCACGGCTTCGCTGATTGCCACCGTCATCAACCCGGCAGTCGGGCTGGGGTCGTTTCTGGCGCAGTGGCTGCTGCGCCGCCCGCTGATGGACTCGGCCACGCAAGAGTTTCACATCGACGGTAGTTGGGCCGACCCGCGCGTGCGCAAGCTGGGCGCCGCTGCCGCCGTTCAACCCAAGGAGCCAACCCGATGAAAGTGGCCGCGATCCAGATGGTGTCTTCGATGCGCGTATCAGACAACCTGGCGCAAGCGCGCGCCCTGCTCGGGCAAGCCAGCCAGGCTGGTGCCGAGCTGGCAGTGCTGCCAGAATATTTTGGCCTGATGGGTCAACAAGACGGCGACAAGCTGACCATCGCCGAACCCTATGGTCAGGGGCCGTTGCAACAGTTTCTGGCGCAGTGCGCGCGCCAACTGGGGCTGTGGCTAGTGGGCGGCACCATTCCCCTGGCGCCCCCCACCGGCGCCACAGTGGCTGACGCCGCACGCGTGTTTAACAGCACGCTGGTGTTTGCGCCCAGCGGTGCCTGCGTGGCGCGCTACGACAAAATTCATCTGTTTCGCTTTGACAACGGCGTCGAACGCTACGACGAATCTAGCGTGTTGCTGGCGGGCAATCAGCCCACCACGTTTGATCTGGACAGCCGCGATGGCCAGCGCTGGCGCATCGGTTTAAGCGTCTGCTACGACTTGCGTTTTGCCGAGCTGTACCGCGCCTACGCCAGCGCCGGTGCCCACCTGTTGCTGGTGCCAAGCGCCTTTACCTACACCACCGGTCAAGCGCATTGGGAGGTGTTGCTGCGCGCGCGGGCCATTGAAAACCTGGCCTTTGTGCTAGCCGCTGCACAGGGCGGGCGACACGACAATCAGCGCCACACCTGGGGTCACGCGATGGCGATTGACCCCTGGGGCCAGGTGCTGGCACAGCAGGATCAGGGCGCCGCTGTGGTGCTGGCCGAGCTTGATTTTGCGCAAATGCAGGGCTGCCGTGCACGACTGCCAGCGTTGCAGCACCGCGTGCTATGAGGCGGTCTCTTATGCTGGCCCGGCGCTGGCTATGCCTGATGTTGGCGGCGGCGGCCGTGGTCGCCGTCGTCGGTTGTTCCAGCAGCGTGCCCTTGACGCCTGCCCCGCCGCCGCAAGCCAAAACTGACGTGCCCGCGCCCCCCGATCCCGCAGTGGTGGCGCCGCCGGTTGACGCCGCAGCGGTATTGCTGCGCGGCAAGAGCCGCTGGGTACCGGTGCCGTGGAGTGAATTGCCCGGGTTTGAGCACGACGAACTGTTTGAGGCCTGGAACGCCTGGCTTAAAAGCTGCGAGCGCCCCGGGCCGGTGTTTGCGCCACTGTGCCCCGAGCTGCGGCGCCTGAGCATCGGCGACGCGTCCGAGCAGCGCGCCTGGCTACAGTCGCGCCTGCAGCCGTACCGCGTGGAGACGCTCGATGGTGGGGCCAGCAGTGGCCTGCTGACAGCCTATTTTGAGCCCGAGTTGGTCGCCCGGCGCTTGCCTGGCGACGGCTTTGACAGCCCTTTGTACAAACTGCCGGTTGGGATCGTCGCGGGCCAGCCTTGGTTCAGTCGGCGTGAGATCGACACCTTGCCCAACGCGCAGGCGGCGTTGCGCGGGCAGGCGCTGCTGTATCTGGTCGACCCGGTGGATGCCTTGCTGTTGCAGATTCAGGGCTCTGGCCGCATCCGTGTCACCGAACCCGATGGTCAAACCCAGTTGGTGCGACTGGCGTTTGCCGGGCATAACGGCCAGCCGTATCAGAGCGTTGGGCGCTGGTTGCTGGAGCGCGGCGAACTGCGCGACGCGTCCTGGCCCGGCATTCGCGCCTGGCTGGCGCAGCACCCGCAGCGGGTGCAGGAGCTGTTGTGGCAGAACCCGCGCGTGGTGTTTTTCCGGGAAGAAGCGCTAAGTGATTTTGACGCCGGTTTTGGTCCACGCGGCGCCCAGGGCGTGCCGCTGACACCGGGGCGGTCGATTGCGGTGGACCCCGGCAGCATTCCTTATGGCAGCCCGGTCTGGCTGGCGTCCGAGGGTGCCAGCGTGTCGCTGAACCGTCTGGTATTGGCGCAAGATACTGGCACCGCGATCACTGGCGCGCTGCGGGCGGATTATTTTGTCGGCTGGGGTGCGCAGGCCGGCGAATTGGCTGGCCGCCTCAAGCAACCGCTGCAACTTTGGGTGCTGTGGCCAAAGTCGGCGCGATAGCGTTACCATCGCAACTGAACCACTTTTTCGGTATTGCCATGAAAAATGCCACAAACCAGTCCACTATGCACGAGGTTGATGCACGCACCAACCTCACGGCCAACAGCATGTTTGAGCTGCTGCTATTTCGCCTGGGCGAAGCGCCGGGCACAACCAAACGCGAGCTGTTTGGCATCAACGTGTTCAAAGTACGTGAGATCTTGGTCATGCCGGAGGTCACGGCCATGGTCAACTCGCCCCCTTCGGTGATGGGTGTGGCCAATATCCGTGGCCAGATGATCACCGTGATCAACCTGCCGCAGATTGTCGGCACCAACCCGACCAAAGGGCTGGGCATCTTGCTGGTGACCGAATTTGCCCGCACCACGCAGGCGTTTGCAGTCGAAGAGGTCAACGAGATCGTGCGGCTTGAGTGGAAGCAGGTACTGTCGGCCGAAGGCCGCGGCGGTGGTCTGGTGACCAGCATCGCCCGGCTTGACGGTGACATCGAAAATACCCGGGTAGCGCAGGTGCTGGATGTGGAACAAATCCTGCGCAACGTGTTCCCCGAACAACAGCCGGTGGCCGTGGACGAAGCGCACAAGCTGCATCTGCCACCCGGTACGGTGGTGTTGGCAGCCGACGATTCGGCGGTGGCGCGCATGATGATCGAGCAGGGGCTTAAATCAATGGGCGTGCCATTCATCATGACCAAAACCGGGCAGGAGGCGTGGAACCGGCTCAAGGCGTTGGCGTCTGAGGCCGAAGCGCAGGGCAAAACCATCAAGGACAAGGTGGCGATGGTGCTGACCGACCTGGAAATGCCTGAAATGGACGGCTTTACCCTGACGCGCAACATCAAACAAGACCCGCGTTTTGCCAACATCCCGGTGGTTATCCATTCGTCGCTCACGGGTGCCACCAACGAGGACCACGTACGCAAGGTCGGTGCTGACGGTTATGTCGCCAAGTTTGTTGCCGAAGAGCTGGCTGACACCATCCGGCGTATTCTGACGCGTTAATTTGCTGCATAAAAAGTAGCTACTTGCGCTTTACCAGTAAGCGCTAGAGACCAAAATACCTTATAAGAATGTACGGGGCGCGTGGTCTGCCAGCGTGCGTCCCGGCCCAGGAGAGCGCCGTGAATGCCCTGTTCAACCCTGCCGCACTAACCAGACCGTCGGGCGCCACGCTGGACGACAAATACACACTGACACAGGGCCGCGCCTTTATGAGCGGCGTGCAGGCGCTGGTGCGCTTGGCGCTGGTGCAGCGCCAGCGCGACGCTGCCGCCGGGTTGAATACCGCCGGGTTTGCCAGCGGTTACCGTGGTTCGCCGCTGGGCGGCTATGACCAAGCGCTGGTGGCGGCGCGCAAACACCTGGACGCGCAGCAGATCGTTTTCCAGCCCGGCGTCAACGAAGAACTGGCGGCCACCGCCGTGTGGGGCACGCAGCAGCTCGACCTGTACCCGCAGACCAAGAAGCATGACGGTGTATTTGGCATCTGGTACGGCAAAGGCCCCGGGGTCGATCGCTGCTCGGACGTGTTCAAGCACGCCAACATGGCAGGTACCGCAGTGCACGGTGGCGTACTGGCAGTGGCGGGTGACGACCACGTCAGCAAAAGCTCGACCGCCGCGCACCAAAGCGACCATATCTTCAAGGCCTGCGGCCTGCCGGTGTTTTTTCCGTCGGACGTGCAGGGCATTCTGGACCTGGGGTTACACGCCATCGCGCTCAGCCGCTACGCTGGTGTTTGGGCCGGCATGAAAACGATCCAGGAGGTGGTGGAGTCATCAGGTTCGGTGGACGTGTCGCTGGAACGCGTCAAGATTGTTTTACCCGAAGACTTTGACCTGCCCGCGGGCGGCGTGCACATTCGCTGGCCAGACGCCGCGCTGGCACAAGAGGCGCGGCTGATGGACGTCAAGTGGTACGCCGCACTGGCCTATGTGCGCGCCAACCGCCTTAACCACAACGTGATTGAGGGCAGCGCTGACCGCTTTGGCATCATTGCCAGCGGCAAGGCGTTTAACGACACGCGCCAGGCGCTGATGGATTTGGGGCTGGACAGCGCCACCTGCCAGCGTATTGGCTTGCGCCTGCACCAGGTCAACGTGGTGTGGCCGCTGGAGCCCAGCGCCACGCGCGATTTTGCCGCCGGTCTGCAAGAGATTTTGGTGGTCGAAGAAAAGCGCCAAGTGATCGAATACCAGCTCAAGGAAGAGCTCTACCACTGGTCGGTACGCCCCAACGTGGTCGGCAAGTTTGCCGGTGACAGCATCGGCGGTGGCGAGTGGAGCCAGCCCAACCCGGCGGTAAACGCATTGCTGCGCGCCAACGCCGACCTGAACCCGACGCTGGTGGCGCGCGCCATCGCCCAGCGGCTGAGCAAACTGGGCGTGCCGCCCGATGTGCAGCAGCGCATCGACGCGCATCTGGCGTTGCTGGCTGCGCGCGAGCGCGCCACCCTGCAAGTCAACACCGACGGCATCGAGCGCACGCCCTGGTTTTGCAGCGGCTGCCCGCACAACACCAGCACCCGTGTGCCAGAAGGGTCGCGCGCGTTGGCTGGCATTGGCTGCCACTACATGGCGCTGTGGATGGACCGCAGCACCAGCACCTTTAGCCAGATGGGCGGCGAGGGCGTAGCCTGGGTTGGGCAGCAGCCGTTTACCACCGACACCCATGTGTTTGCCAACCTGGGTGACGGTACTTACTTTCACAGCGGGTTGCTGGCGATCCGGCAAAGCATTGCCGCCGGTGTCAACATCACCTACAAGATTTTGTACAACGACGCCGTGGCCATGACCGGCGGCCAACGCGTGGGTGAGCGCCCCGAAGGCCATAGCGTGCTGCAGATTACGCACAGCCTGTTGGCCGAGGGCGTGACCAAAGGGGTGATCGTCACTGATGATCCGGCCAAGTACCAGGGCGCGGCGTTGCCAACCGGTGTCACCGTGCGCCACCGGGATGAGCTGGACGCGGTGCAGCGCGAACTGCGCGAGCTCAAAGGTACCACTGCGCTGATCTACGACCAGATGTGCGCGACTGAGAAGCGGCGCAAGCGCAAACGCGGCACGCTGGCTGAGCCCGCTGCGCGCATGGTCATCAACCCGGCGGTGTGCGAGGGCTGTGGCGACTGTGGCGAGCAGTCCAACTGTCTGAGCGTGGAGCCACTGGAAACTGACTGGGGTCGCAAGCGCCAGATCAACCAGAGCACCTGCAACAAGGATTTCAGTTGCGTCAAAGGCTTTTGTCCGAGCTTTGTCACAGTCAGGGGCGGCACCCTCAAAAAGCCTGAAAAAGCATCTGGCCCGTTTATTGACAAGCTTGGCGAGCTACCAGAACCAGAGCGGTTGGCGGGCAACGGGGCTTGGGCCATGGTGGTAGCGGGGGTGGGCGGCACCGGTGTCATCACGATCGGTCAACTGCTGGGCATGGCTGCGCACCTGGAAGGCAAGGCGGTGATCGCGCAAGATGCTGGTGGGCTGGCGCAAAAAGGCGGCGCCACCTGGAGCCACATCCAGCTGGCTGCCAACGCGCAAGACCTGTGCACCAGCAAGGTGGACCGGGCTGATCTGGTGATCGCGTGCGACGCCATCGTGGCGGCGAGCCGGGCCACGCTGGCGCTGGTGCAGAGCGGGCGCACGCAGGTGGCGCTCAATACCCACGCTACGCCCACCGCGGCTTTCGTGCACAACACACAGTGGCAATTTCCGGCGCAGGGCTGTGCGGCGGCCATCAGCGCCGCCGTCGGTGGCGCGCAGGCGCTGGCTGCGTTGGACGCCGAGGCAGTGGCGCGCGCCGCGCTGGGTGAGGCCATCTTTACCAACCCGCTGCTGCTGGGCTTTGCCTGGCAAAAAGGCTGGGTGCCGATTGGGCGCGCGTCGATTCTGCGCGCCATGGAACTCAACGGCGTGCAGGTAGCGGGCAACCAGGCCGCATTTGAATGGGGTCGCCACTGCGCGCACGATTTGGCAGCGGTGCAGGCACACCTCAAGACGGATCAGGTGATTGCCTTTATCAAGCCGCCAACGGTGGCCGAGCTGGTTGCAAAAATGAGTGCATTTTTGACCGATTACCAAGACACAGCATACGCAACACGCTATCAAAAAGAGATAGAAAAAGTCCAGCAAATCGATCTGCTGTGGGGCAAAACTGCACTCAGTACGGCGGTCGCGCGCAACCTGGCCAAGCTGATGGCCTACAAAGACGAATACGAGGTGGCGCGGCTGCACGCCGATGGCCATTTTGCGCAGCAGATGGCCCAGCAGTTTGACGGTCCGGTGCAGTTGCAATTCCACCTGGCGCCGCCGTTGCTGGCTAAAAGGAACGCCAAGGGTGAACTGGTCAAGCGGCCGTATGGCGCCTGGGTGTTGCGGGCGTTTGGGCTGCTGCGCCGTTTGAAGGGCTTGCGCGGCACCGCGCTCGACATTTTTGGCCACACCGACGAGCGTCGCCAGGAGCGCGCGCTGATCACGGATTATTTGACCACGCTGGCCGAGTTATTGGCTGGCCTGCGCGGTGGCCCGAGCCAGCCTGACGCCGACGCGCGTTACGCGCTGGCCGTGCAACTGGCACAAATTCCCGAGCAGATCAAGGGTTTTGGTCACGTCAAGACTCGACATTTGGCTGCGGCACGCGCGCGCTGGGACGCGCTGCTGGCGCAATGGGCACATTAGCCTCTTGCCCAGCAACGCTTTTTATCCGATGGCGCAAAAGCTCCCTTCGCAGCCGGCACGAAGCCCGTCCATTCTGCACAAGAAGCTCTTATTTTGAGAGCTGTTTGAACCACTCTGACAAATCGCTTTCACTATGGTGATTGGTGACTTGGCCAACGAAAAACTCAAGCAGGCCGATATCAAGCAACGAATTTGAGATCCGCAGTTTCAGGCTCGAATGGCACCGAGTTGCCGATCTGGCATCTGCCCAACTCCACACGCAACCTGCATCAGCTTTTGATTGACAGCATCAGCAACCCGGTACAAATGATGAAGGCGGCGGTGGCTCTGGCTTTCCATGCCGTCCTTTCCTTGAAAACAAAGATCGATATCACGCTCGCCAGAACAATTCCGGCGTTGGTCCATGCCACAACAATGGCGGCAGGCATGAAACGCATGGCATGGATGACCAGCGCGTAGGCCAGACCAATGCACAGGCCACCGACGACGGCCACAGGCAAACTTATTCGGGCTTTGGGTCGCCATGACCCGGTGCTGAGCCGAAGGTCAAGGGTCAGTGCCAGCCAGGATGCAAAATAGCCGATGGAAATAAATCCAACCAAGCCGCCAAAGCCAGCAATATGGGCGGTGGCGGCCCGATCCGTCAAAGAGTAGATGCTGGTTGCGAACATCGCCAACATCGCCCATGGCAGAGCGCGGTTGTCATGCACGCTGCCGCCCACGCGTGCCAGCACGATCAGCCCGACGATGCTGAACAGAATACCAATCCAGGCGAAAGCGCTCAATGACTCGTTCAGAAACAGCGCGCTCCACATCGCAATCAAAACCGGCGAGCTGCGAACCAGCGGATAGACAAAGGCCACCGGCGCGTGTTCATAGGCGCGCCGTAAGCCGATGAAATACACCACATTGGCGGTTGCGGAGATCAGCAGCCACTTTGCCAACGAAGCCGTCCACTGCACTTCGGTGACCAGAGAGTAAGCTCCCCACGGCCCCAACAACACCAGATGGGCCAACAGAACCCACCACAACGGATACGCCTCGCGAGACTGGTGCCTGGCAATCAAGTTCCATGTGACGTGCATGACGACCGATGCCGCCACCGCCAGTGCCGCGCCGTTGATCAGCATGAATACGGGCTTTCCGGGCTTGCTGCCAAATTGACCCGATCACCATCCATGGCGACGTCAATCCGCGGCGATGACTCCCCGGTGTTCAACAACCAAGTGTCAAAGGTGTGGCTGATATGGGTGAGCCAGGCATGTTGGGGACGCACCTTATCAATGATCGTCAATGCGGTGTTCCAGTCATTGTGACTTTTTGGTTCACGCTGCGGCGGGTAAGTGCAATCGAGAGCCAAGCCGTGCGGCTGCCAATCGGTCAGAAATGTTTCTGTGCGAGGTGGCAAGCCCAGCGTGTCGGTCAGGTAGGCAAACCGGCTGGCGTTTATAGACTCGATAGCGTAGCCAAACGTGACTTTGGAGTGAATCAGCGGCAGTGGTGTCAACGTCAACTCGCCAATCGAGACAGCCTCAAACTTGGCCAAGGCATGAAACTCCAGGATGCCCGGATGTTTGTAGAGGTCAGCACAACCTGCCGAGTCGGGCGGGCCATAGACAGGCATGCGCGTACCTGCACCCCAGCGCAGATGAAACAGGCCCTGCACATGGTCAGGGTGAAAGTGCGTCAGCACAATGGCATTGAGCTCACCCGGTCTGAAGCGCTCATGCAAATCGGTCAAGCCGGCATCGAGCAAAATGCGCGTGTGACCCGATTCGATCAATGCCGAACAGGGGCGTCGCACAAGAGCCGGGTCATGGCGCGCCCGCTCACAAGCCCGGCAGGTGCAGCCAAATAACGGGACGCCGCCCGCAGCGCCTGTGCCTAAAAAGGTCACGCGCATGACAGCACCGCGCTGCGCCCCATTTTTTGCCCACCACCTGGCATGGCACGGGGTGCACCGTGGCAACCGCGGATCAGGTCAACCAGTGCATCACCGGCTACCCGTAGTTCGCCATCGTTATGGATGACCTTGCCGCAGTGAACCGCTAGCGCAGTTTGCGGCGCACGTGCCAGACGTTGCTCAATCTCAGTTGCACTTTCGCGGGCCCGTGCCAGCAGCCGTGCCCGCAGCACAGCGGGAGTCACTTCAACCCACACAGGCAGCAGTTCGCAGTAGCGCTGTGCAGCAGTTTCAAGATATTGCCTTGACCCATTCACCACGACTGTGATGCCTTTGGCCAGCCATTGGTTGATTTCAATACCGATGCCGTAAGCGTAGCCGTGGCTTTGCCAGTGCATGGCCAGCAGCCCGGCCCTGCGCCGCGACTCGAATTCATCTGGCGTCAAGGCAACGTGGTTTTCACCACCAGCGTCGGCCGCACGGGTGATGTAACGGTGGGCAAACACTACTTGACCCTCGTATGCCAGGCTGCTTCTGGCATACGCCATCAGGCTGTCCTTGCCACTGCCTGAAGCACCGACCACATAAATAAGACGGGCCTGCATGGTGATCTCTTCACGCATGATCGAAGCGGGCCGACAGCGCTGCTAGTCCCGCCACCCAAACGCGATCAGCTTGGGGCAAGCCACCCAGATGCTTGACTGCCACCAGATCCGCCCGTTGGCCCACCGCAACCTCTCCCCGGTCCGTCAGCCCAGCAGCACGTGCCGGGTTGCGCGTGACCAGTGCAACGGCATCGGCCAGCCCGATACCGGCCAGCTCGGGCAGCTTCAGTACGGATGGCAGCAAGGCCGCAGCCGAGTAGTCGCCGCACAGACAGTCAGCCACACCTGCAAGCACCGCATCAAGCGCCCGCATATTGCCCGACTGTGACTTGCCACGCAGGATGTTGGGTGCACCAAACAACGTGGCCATGCCCTGCGCCCGCGCGGCCTGAGCGGCAGTCAGGTTGGTTGGAAATTCAGAAATCACCGCGCCCAGACTGGCCAGCGCATTGACCTTCTCGACACTGTCATCATCATGGCTGGCAATGGATACACCACGTTCATTCGCCACGCTCGCCAGTGCGGTCATGCGCGTCATGGTGCCTGCGGCGGCGGCCTGTTTGTTAGCCAACAGCGTGTCAAACTCGGCATCAGACGTTTTGTAAGTGCGTGCCAGATAAGCGCGGTAAGCCGCCACATCCTGAAACTGGCCCTGCCCTGGGCTGTGGTCCATGAAAGACAACAGGCTTGCATGGCGTTGTTGCAAAAGCTCAGTCAGCAATGGGGGCGCCGTTGCATCGGTGACTTCATAGCGCAGATGGACCCGGTTGTCCACCAGCGCGTGCGCCTGCCACGCGTGAACGGCACGCGCAATCTCGGCAGCAAAGGCGTTGTTGCGCACGCCCAGTTCATGGTTGGCAAACGACAGCGCATGAAACACCGTGGTGATGCCCGCCACCGCATTGCGCCGGTCGGCCTGGGCGCAGGCAAAGTCCAGCGGAAAGTGCACACCAGGTCGCGGCTCAACTTCCTTTTCAAGCGCATCGCAATGCAGGTCGATCAAACCGGGTAGCAACAGATGGTTAGAGAGGTCAAGGGCACGGGTGTTGCCCACCGCTTGCGGGTCTATCGCGGCAATGATGCCGTTTTCGATCAGGATCGCCACGTCGTCGCGCACCTCGTTGGCGAATACGACACGGGCATGGGTTAACAGTAAACGACTCATGATGTGCAGGTTTCCAGAATGTCAGAGACGGCCAGGGGTGGCGTGAGTTCAACCACATGGTCCGCCAGGCGCAGCACCAGTTCAGTCTGGTGAAAAATGGCGAGCATGGCCACGCCCTCGGTTTTGATGCTGTGGATCAACTCAATGACGCGCTCGGTCGTAGTGGGGTCGAGGCTGGCAGTGGGCTCGTCGAGCAACAGCAAGCGGGGCCGCGCAATCAGACCGCGCGCCAGGTTGATGCGCTGTTTTTCACCGCCAGAAAAAGTGGCAGGCGGCACGCCCCACAGACGCTCTGGCACATTGAGCAAGCTCAGCAGTTCGCGGGCACGCTTGCGCGCCGTCTGGTGCGTCATACCTTGCGCTACCAGTGGTTCGCACACCACGTCCAACGCACTACGCCGGGGCAGGCAGTGCAAAAACTGGGTGACAAAACCGATGTCGTGCTGACGCAGCGCTAGCATGCGATGCTCGCTGGCTTGTGCCAGATCGGTGCGGTGGCCTTCGCCGTCGCGGTAGAGCATGCGCCCGCTGGAGGGCAGATAGGTGCGGTAAACGCACTTGAGCACCGATGACTTACCCGCGCCCGTGGGGCCAATCAACGCGGTCAGTTGCCCAGCGCTGGCTTGCAGGTGGACATTGGCGCAAGAAGGAATCAGCTTGTTTTGCTCGTGCAGTTGAAAATGCTTGCTCAAGCCGTCGATTTCAAGAATAGGTTGCATGGCGTGGTTCCTTACAAGGCGGAGGCGACCAGGCGCTGGGTATAGGCGTGCTGCGGGTCTTCCAGAATCTGATCTGTCAGGCCCGACTCGATCACACGCCCGTACTTCATGACCAGGGTGCGCCCCGCCAGCAGACGGATCACGCCCAGGTCATGGGTCACCACGATCATGGCGGTGCGCAGCTCCTGCTGGATTTCCAGAATCAGGTCCAGAATGCGCGCTTGCACCGACAAATCCAGGCCGGTGGTTACTTCGTCAAGGTACAGCAGCGGCGGCTTGGTTGCCAGGGCCTTGGCAATTTGAACCCGCTGCTGCATACCCCCTGAAAATTTTCTGGGAGATTCGTCCATGCGGTCAACCAGCACCTCGGTGCGCGCCAGCAACTGACGGGCGCGTTCGCGAATCTCACCGTAATGGCTGATGTCACTCATGAGCAGGCGTTCGGCGATGTTGCCACCGGCCGAGACGTTGAAGTTCAGCCCCAGGTGCGGGTTTTGATAAACCATGCCAAAGCGGTGGTTGCGCAGCCAGCGCTGGCGCGCGGCGTTGAGTGCCAACATGTCCCACTGCTGGGTGCCGTCAATGCCGTCGAAAAAAATCGCCTCGCCAGCGCTGGGAGCTTCATCAAAAAACAGCGTCTTGACCACGGTGGACTTGCCACTGCCCGACTCGCCCATGATGCCGAGAATCTCGCCCTCATGCAGATCCAGGCTCACGTTGTGCGCCGCCACCACCGAGCCGCAGTGCGGGCAGATGTTGGTATCCACCTCAGGGCCGGTACTGTCAAAACACAGTGAGCAAGCGCGACCATAAATTTTGGAAAGTCCTCGGACTTCAAGGATTTTTTTCATGCGTTGGCCTCCGTCATCACTTGGCGATGGGTGAGCTGTTGACTACAGTAGTCCGAGTCCGAGCACTGCCAGCTTGTGGGTGCATCACCTTGTTGAATGATTTCATCCAGAAATGAATCGGTTGCGCCGCAGCGTGCGCAGGCATGACGCTGGCCGCTGGCATCATCAAAATCTTCGGTGCGAAACGGCACATCGTCAAACACCAGCGGCTCGGCCTTGGTGTAGGGTGGCACCGCGTAGATTTTTTTTTCGCGCCCAGCTCCCAACAGCACCAGCGCCCTGGACTGGTGCAGTCGCGGCACGTCATAGCGCGGTATCGGACTTGGGTCGATTACATAGTGGCCGTTGATGCGCGTGGGGTAGCGGTGCGAGATGGTGATCTCGTCAAAGTGCACCAGGTCTTCGTACAGCTTGGTCAACAAGCGTGAGTAATCCCCCTCGCCATGCATTACCTTACGTCGAGCTTGCGAGGGCTCCACCAGCACCAGTGGATCAGGGTACGGCACCTGCAGCACCAGCACTTGTGCTTCGGTCAGGGGTGTCTCGGGGATGCGGTGGCGTGACTGGATCAGCGTGGCCGCTTGGGTGCGCTCTGTGGTGTCAATGCCAGGGCAGGTGAGCTCCACAAAGTGGCGCAGGTTAACGGCATTGACAGAATCATCGGCACCTTGGTCAATCACCTTCAGGGCATCGCCAGGGCCAATCAGGGACAAGGTTACCTGTAGGCCTCCGGTGCCAAAGCCGCGCCCCATCGGCATTTCGCGCGAGGCGTACGGTGTTTGGTAGCCAGGGATGCTGATCGCCTTCAAGATGCAGCGGCGCACCTCACGTTTGGCGTATTCGTCCAGAAAGCCAAAGCTGTAGGCCGCTTCGTCAAGCGGGAGTTCGTAACCGGGGCTCATGCCTTGACTCCTCGGGTGCCAGTGGGTTCGGAAGAGATTGCCCCGCCTGGTGTGGCCTTTTCCTGGGTGGTGCGCAGGCGGTCCATATCAGACTGGAACGTCACGTAATGCGGCATCTTGTAGTGGCTGGCAAAGCCCATTGAATCGACACCGTCCACGTGCAGCAGCACAAACTCAGGGTCTTCAGAAGGGTTGCTGGGGCCATCGCGCATGCCTTTTTGCAGAGCCCGGTCGAGAATCGCCATGGCAATGGCTTTCACCTCGTTGTGCCCAAAGCAGGCACCGTAACCCAGTGTGAATACGGGGGGGGCATCGTTGTCGCTGCCCTCGTACATGGCCACCACTTCGCATTCGGTCATCAAGACCTCGCCTGCTTCGATCAATTCACCGGTGACCGGGTGCGGCAACATCACTGGTAAATAGCCCACACGCAGTTCTGCAATGGTGGGATGCACGTCGCCATAGCCGCGCATGTTGCTGTAGGCAATGGCCAGCAGTGAACCGGTTTCAGCCCGCGCCATGGTGGCCAGGGCGGCCGAGCGCGGCACCGGAAACGCCAGCGGCTCGCGGGTGATGTCAAAGGCCTCCACAGCCTGTTGTGTCAGGGGTGGCAGCAAGCCATCGGTGCGCAGGGCATCAAGCACTTTGGGGAAGGTGTCGGGTAGGTCTGTATCGGGTTTTGCTTGCCGGAAACGTTTGGCCACGCTGCGAAACGCTTGCGGTGACTCATCGGCCAAATCCATGCGCATCAGGCGCAGCGCGTAGTCATAGGTGGGGCCCAACATCTGACCACCGGGAATATCCTTGAAGGCCGACGAGATACGCCGGATCATGCGCACGTTGGAGGTGTCTTGCACGGGCATTTCCAGCAGACGCGGCTTGGTGGAGCGGTAAGCACGCAGGGCGAACGCGGCTTCCAGCGTGTCACCTTGCATCTGCTTGATGGCCAGTGCGGCCAGCCGCGGGTGGTACAGCCCCCCCTCGGACACCACGCGCGAAGTCAACAGGCGCAACTGATGCTCAATGGTTGACAGGGACAGCGGCGTGCCTGCCTCGCCTTCCACTGTACGCAAGGCTTCTACGGCGGCGTGTGAGCCTTCAATGGCGCGGCCACCCCCCTTGATGGCTACATAGCCCATGCTGCGTCTCCTTGTGTGGCCACGGCTGTGACGCAGGTGACCGATGTGGTTCTGGGCAGCGCGGCGACACGCGTGGCATCCATCAGGATCATGTCCACACCCAGTGGAAAACCGTCATTCCAGACTTGCCTGTGTGTCAGCCATTCAGGGTGTAGCCCGGTGACAGTCAACCGTTGGGTACCAGCGATACCAGGGCCGGTGAGCTGCCAGCACGCACCTTCGCCTAGGGTGGTGACTTTCAGCAGAATCGTGGCACCTCGTTCAGGCGATTCCAGCGTACCCAGACAAGGCTCAAGGCTCGGTGGCTGGCAGCCATTGGCCACAACGAATTGCGCGCGCCCTGATGCCGTCATGCGGGCTTGCAGGCGTTGATGCGTCAAGGTGTCCATCAGGTTTTGCGGGTCGGCCAGCGTGGCTTGGCTGTCAACCAGCGTGGCCAGCGTTTGCGTGAGTGCGTCGCCGTCAGCCAGGGTTTCAATCCGGCCGGGGTAGCTGAAGGCCCGCATCAACTGGCGAAAAACGGCTTGTTGGTGGGGTGCGTTCCAGGCCAGCAGGTCTTGGCTCAGGGGCTTATTCATCATCGTTTTCCTCATCTGATGTGCCAAGCAATGAAAAATCGACACGCGTGCTGGTCAGCAAGGCGTGGCGTTGGGCGGTCTGTTCGTCCAGACGAGACTGCCCGGCGGCCAGCAGGGGCCGCACCTCTTCAAGACCGGGCAGTTGACCTGCCAGCACGGCATCAATCACGGCAATGGCGCGTGCCAGGCTGGCACGGTCATCGAGCAATTGCGCTGCACCTTCAGAGGTGAGACCGTCAGTGGTGGTCACTCGCACCCGGGCGAATGACAGTGGCACTTCACCAGGGAAGTAGGCATCGCCCTGCGCGCTGTCACGCAATTTGAGCAATGCCAGGCCGGATTGGGGTAATTGAACATCCTGCACGTTGTGCTTTTCGCACCAGCGAAGCGCCAGGCTGCGCACCGACTCAGCAGGGCAGGCCAGCAACAGGCGCGGCCATTGGGCGCGGCCAGGCATCACGCCCATGGGGGGCAAAGAAGGCATCATGTTATGGTCTCTTGTTTCAGAATATTGATAGAGATATCTAGATATGCAGGCATCTTGCAAAGGAAACGCATGACCAATGACCTCGTCAGATGAGTTTGGCGCGCAGGCGGGCCGAGAACTGATCCAGCAAGTAAACCGCGATGAAGATGGCCAGCAAAATGGTGGCTACGTGACCGTACTGGAACATGTCAAAGCGGCCTTTGAGCTCCTGACCGATACCGCCTGCACCCACCAGACCAATGACCGTGGCCATGCGCAGATTGCGGTCCAGGATGTACATCGAATAGGCGATGTATTGCGGCAAGACCTGGGGTATGACACCGTACCACAGCGTTTTGAGCCTGCCCGCACCAATAGCTTCGAGTGCTTCTTGCGGTTTTTTGTCGGCGTTCTCGATGTCTTCCGCGTAAAACTTGCCCAGAAAGCCCGCTGCGTGCAAGCCCAGCGCCAACACGCCTGCGATCGGGCCAAAGCCGTAGGCCAGCACCAAAAACAGTGCTGAGATCAGTTCTGGTGCCGAACGCAACAGGCTGATCGTGCCGCGTGCCAGGGTGTAGGTGGCACCGTTGGGGCTGTAATTGCGGGCTGCAAAGTAAGCCAGCGGGGCGGACACCATGATCGCCAGCAAAGTACCCCAGATAGCAATCTCAAAGGTTTCGATCATCTTCACAAACACTGTCCAGAGGTAGCCCACAGGCTGCACGAGGTACTCAAGCCGCTCGGTCTCAGTCTCCATTTGTAGCGTTTGTGTATTCAAGCGTTGCTCGTTTCGCTCCTGCACTTCAATGTAGGAAAACCAAGGCAAATGATTTTTGTCAAGATTGGGCAGACGGGCTATCTCCTCTTTTTCACCCATGACTGGTGGCCACATGGATTGGCCCACGCGCGATAGTCCGTGCACCACTTGTGAGTCGTCCACCACGCCCACCAGGTTACCCACAGCCTGGGCACTCATGACCACCATGCGGTCCATTTCGGTACGGTGGCCGGTAAAAAAAATCAAGGCCAGCAGGGCGAGAACGATCAACACATGGCGTGCTGAATACGGTGCATCAAGCTGCCAGTGCAGCGCAGTACCGGATGCCGGCACGGGAATAGGTTTGGCGATCATGATGCGTCTCAGGCCAAGGCCGGCTCTGGTAAATCGTGTTCCTGGGTGCTGTTGCCAGAGGCGCGCAAGCGCGTCGGTTGATCGTCCCATTGCGCACCGTGGTAAAGGGCGCGAACCCGCGCGTCGGTGAATTCGGCCGGTGTGCCGTCAAACACCACTTGGCCGTCGCGCATGCCAACGATGCGGTCGCCAAACTCGCGGGCCAGGTCGATCTGGTGCAGGCTGCACAACACGGTGGTGCCGCGCTCGCGGGCGGCATCGCGAATCAGCGTCAGGATGTCACGTGAAATTTTGGGGGCCAGGCTCGCGACGGGCTCATCGGCCAGCACCACTTCGGGGTCGAGCATGAAAGCGCGTGCGATACCGACGCGCTGTTGTTGTCCGCCAGAGAGTTCACCGGCGCGGCGTTGCAAATGCGTGGGGCTCAGACCCACGTTTTGCAATAGTTTGCAGGCTTTGGTGCGGTGTTCAGGCCGGAACCAGCCCAGTAGCGCGCGAGCGGTGGAGACTACTGGCAGCAAGCCTGCGAGCACATTGCCTGCCACGCTCATGCGGTCGGTCAAATTGAAGTGCTGATGAATCATGGCAACGCGCTGGCGCAAGACGCGTTCGCTAGCTGCCGACAGTTGCACACCGTCGATGCTGACGCTGCCCTGGGTGGGCTTCATCAAGCCGTTGACCGCGCGCAGCAGCGTTGATTTGCCCGCACCGGAGGGGCCCAGAATGACGCAAAACTGCCCCCGCCCGATACTGAGTGAGACGTTGGCCACAGCCTGCGTGCCGTCAGGCCAGACTTTGGAAAGAGAGTTGAAGCGGATCATGACCGTTCTCCTGGTAAAAAACGTGCGAAGTCCTGGCTCCGCACAGTTCAACGGTGAAAGCGGTGTTTAGCGTGTGCTGGCTTTTTTCATGATGTCGGTCTTGACCTGGTCGGTCACCAGGTCAAACATCTTGGCAGCAGCGGCCATTTCCTGCTCACTCACATTGGAGGTGTAGCCATCCACTTTGGCGCCACCGTAGCCGCGAATCTGGTCTTTGGAAATGCCGGGCATCTTGTCGATGTTGTTAAAGGCGTCCCGCAACTTTGCTTGGACTTCAGGCGCCACTTTGGGGTGAATGGCAAGCGGTGGATACGGAATGGGGGCGCTCTTTGCCACTACTTTTATCTTGCTCGGGTCAATCGCTTTCTGGTTGACCGCCTTTTCAAATGAATCGAAAGACGCGCCCCCTACATCAACCAGTCCTTCAGCCAGCGCTTTGAGCACATTGGCATGGCTTCCTGTAAGCTGGATGGCCTTTGCGTCACGTACCGGATTGACACCGCCTTCGATCATCATCGCCACTGGTACAGCAAAGCTTGACGTCGAGTTCAAATCACCCAAGGCAATGGTTTTACCTTTGATGTCTTTGATTGAAGACACGCCAGCATCAATACGAGCAAAGATACCTGAGTAGTAAACCGACTGACCGTGTTTGACTGCCAGTGCCAGTAAATTGGCACAGCCCTTCTTATGGGTCGGCAGATAGGAGGCGGGGCCGTAAAACGCTATATCGGCTGCGCCAGCGCACTGGGCTTCCATCACCGCGCCGTAGCTCTGCCCGACTCTGATGTCGAAAACCAGGCCAGTTGACTTGCTGATGGCTGAAAAAATGGGTTCAAAGTCTTTCTTAGTGCCATCTTCGGTGCCGCCATCAGCGGGAATCAGGACGACACGCAATGGCTTGGCAGCACTGCCGTCATGCTGGGCTTGTGCGTACACACCCAGCGATGCAAAGGTGGCGGCGCTCAGGCCAAGCGCCAAAAGGGCGCGACGGGCAAATTGTTTCGGGTACATTTAAAAGGCTCCTGTAGGAAAGAAAAACGAGGCTGTCAGACGGCTAGGTCAAGGGTTAATGCGCAGTTGGATTCGGTCTGCACGGAACCGGGTAATGGCGTATTCGATTGGGGTTCCATCCCGCTCGTCCACGTTCACACTCTTTACGCGCAGTACCGGTCGGTTCTGCGGCATACCCAGCAACTTCGCGTCATCTCCCTGCGGGAGCACCGCTGTCACCAGGCTTTCAGTTCGTTTGATCTTGCAGCCGTAGTGGGCTGCCAAAAATTGGTGCAGTGATTCACCTTTGTAGAGCGTGTCGAGGTCAGCAAACCGGTCGGCAGGAATGAAGTGCGAGATCACGCACAGTTGTCGGTCAGATGCGGTGCGCAAGGTTTCAAGCCAGAAGACCCGTTCACCGATATTCAACTCCAGTCGTTGTGCCACGCGTTCAGTGGCAGCCAGGGTTTGTAAGCACAAAATACGGTTTTCGGGTTGCAACCCGAGTGCCGCAAGGTTTTCAGTAAACCGTGTGCCAGTGCCAATCTGGTAGTCAATCTGACTGTCAAGAACAAACACGCCTAGCCCATGTCGGCGTTCCAGCAGGCCCGCTTCGACCAATTCATCAATGGCGCGACGCAGCGTGTGCCGATTGACCCCGAAGCGCACCGCCAGAAGGCCCTCTGCGGGAAGGCACTCACCCGGTCCATAGGATGTAGCCACCTCCTGCTCCAGTTGGCGGGCAATCTGTGTGTAAAGTGCTTCGCCGTTGTCTCGACTGACCGCGTAAAGACTCATGTTTGGTTATCTATACAAGTGATTTGCAGGTAGCGTAACCAGCCCATGTGTCAGCATCGTGACGGAGCAGAATAAAAAATCAGTTCATTGTGTGAGGCGAGTGGGTTACGTCCATGCATGGCTCACCGGCTTCTTGGCTCTAGACGGGACTGAAAAGCTTCGCTTGTAACAAAAGCATATCTCTTGACCCATCAAATTTCCAAATACGAAAAATGCATGGGAACGATATCGGCAGTCCAGACAAAGCACCATCGAAACTGGTGGTTGACGCGAATGCAGTCCTGGTGTCACCGCAACTTAGAAGAGAAATATGCCTCAAGCGCCCGTCAATCAAGCGCAAGCCACTCTTATTTCGAGAGCGGTTTAAGCAACTCCTGCAGATCACTTTCACTGAACAGCGGCTGTTTGCGGCCCACTGAGCCGTTGTACATGCTTTCGGCCAGCGGCAACACCGCAGAAGGTTTCCGCCGATGCCGATTTGACCAGTAACGCCGGAAATCAGCGATCATGCCCCAAAGCGCGGAAACTCAGCAGTCTGGAAGGTTGCCAATCTGTTGGCCCTGGTCAGTAAAAATTGGCAGAGTTGATCAATTCAGCATCGCCGACATCGGCCTACGCCTACACACAGTCACACTACGTGGTGCTCAATATTTTCTACTGAACTGGTTGGCAAGATACTTTTAAGGCCTCCTAGAAATGCTCTGACTTGCAGTGCAATCACCTTATTGACATCAAGAGCTGTCTGGTCCCGGTAAATGTGTCGGCGTATGGCCAGGTGCGAGACGGCGCCGTGCAAGATCCAGCAAATTTCTTGAACTTCTGCCTGGGCCTGGTTGGGTGGAGATGTCAAGCCAGCTTCGTGAAGTGCTTCCTTCATGATGGTATCAAGGAGATGTTTGATGATGGATGCAATATAGGTTGGCGCCATCTCAACTTCAGCCAGTGATGCATACAAAAATAAGCGCATCCAGCTGCGCGTCAGGACGGTATCGTAGTACTCGCAATAAAAATCCTTGAGACGCTGTTCCATGGGCTTGCTTCGGTCCTGGAGTTGTACAAACCAGACCGCCTTGAAGACGCCGGCAATGCCCGTCTCGTACACGGCATTGATCAATGCCGATTTGTTGGGAAAGATGCTGTAAAGGAGCCGTTGCGATACCCCGCAGGATTCAGCTAGCGCGCGTGTTTGTGCGGTCAGTCCATATTCCGAGAAGAATTCGAAAGCCTTTTTCAGTATCTGCACACGGCGATCTGCCGCTGGCATACGCACGGTGACGCGCCTGCCCTTGCGCTTGGGCGGACTGCTTTCGGACTTTTGACGCAGAGTTGTTAGGTGATCTGATTTGGCGCGCATAAGAGGTATAAAAATGAAAAAGTGTCTTACTTTAGTGGCAAAATATATCTTCAGTTGACGATGAATGAGATGAGACTATTTTAAGGCGTACCTCAGGGTATTCCGAACCATTTATAGCTGGAGAAAAATCATGATTCTAGAAATGCGCACATACCAGATTCAGGCAGGAAAGGCGCCTGAGTTTCTGAAAATTTACCAGGCCAATGGCTTGCACATCATCACGCGCTATGTCAGATTGATCGGCTGCTGGACCAAGGAATCCGGTGTCTTGAATTCTGTTGTTTTCCTCTGGGCTTACGACGATTTTGCGCACCGAAGTGCCCAGCGCACCAAGATGGCTCAAGACGCAGAGTGGATGGCGTTCGTGCCCACGATCCTGCCCTATCTTGTGCATCAGGAAAGTGTATTTCTCAATCCTGTGGGTTTTTCACCGATCCAGTAAGGCGACCCACCGGGCTTGCCTGCACCGGTGTGGTGCGGTAACCACGGCACGCAAGATGCCTAACCTGATTGGCTCAATTTTGCGCTGAATTTTTCTTCGTTATCGTCACTTGACGATCAAAAAAAATTAGGCAACAATGCGATCGGGCCAGTTTTTCGGTGGGCGTGAAACTGAACCTCAATCCGCAGCCCGTAGCCATGCTGCAGTCATTAACACAGGAGAGTGAGAGATGCGTAATTTATGGACAGAAGGTTCGAATCGTCGTGATTTTTTAAAGATAACTGCTTCAGCCAGCGTGGCTGGATCCGGGTTGCTGTCACTTCCCGGTCATGCGCAGGCTGCGCCGCTGAACTTTTACACCTGGTCGGCTGCGGTGGATACCGTCAAGAGTCACCTGGGGGCATTCGAGGCCAAGACCGGCATCAAGGTCAACTACAACAACGCACCCTGGGCGCAGTACCGCGACACCATGGTGACCAAGTTTGTGGGCAAGGCGCCGCTGGACGTCTTGTGGGTTTCCGACAGTTGGCTGCCTGAGTGGGCAGATGCGGGTTGGCTGGCTCCGATCAACAATTTTCCCGAGTTGATGAAATACAACGCAGAAGCCGACGACTTCAGCACGCAATCGATGCAGTACAAAGGCAAGCAATATGGCTTGAGTTATTACACCGACTACATGGCGTTCTTCTATGACGAGGAAAAGCTGAAAAAGGCCGGTATCAAGGAGCCGCCAACGACCTGGGACGAACTGGTTCAGCAATCACTCAAGATCAAGGCGGCCGGTATTTCCGAGTACCCCATGATGTTGCCGATGGCGCGTGAGAGTTGGCTGATCGAATTCCTGACCGCCATGGTGTATTCACATGGTGGTGGCTTTACCGACGCCAGCGGCGCAGCCATCATGAGCGATCCGAAAAAAGGTGCGGTGCAGGCCTTGCAATGGCTTGTCGATGCCGTCAACAAGTACAAGATCATATCGCCCGCCTGCGTTGAAACCGGCGAGCTCAACGGCCTGAAGTCATTCAGCTCCGGCAACCATGCGTTTGCCCTGCTGAGCCGCTATCGCATCCGCACCCTCAACGACCCCAAGCAGTCGCAGATTGCCGGTCGTGTCAAGCAGGCGCTGATGCCTGCTGGCGTCGGTGGTTCACATGCCACCGTGGGATGGATGCGTTTTCACGGCATGTCGGCGCAGGCCGCTGCCGACAAAACGCGTGCCGCCAATGCGGCGAAGTTGATTGAATGGTTTGGCGGCAAGGCCGATGGTCAGTACCGGTTCCAGAAAATGCTCTTTACCGACATCGGCTCCGGTTTTGCGGTGAAAGGCTTGTTCAAGGATCCTGAAGTCCAGGCCTCGTACGCCAAATACTCCGACATGGCCATGTTCGAAAAGCAACAACAGTTCGCCCGTAAAAAAGACGTCATCACGCGCTGGTTTGGCGAGTGGGACGAAATAAATGGCTCAGCCTGGCAGTCGGCCGTCATCGGCAAGATCACGCCGGCTGACGCGCTGAAGAAGTCGGCCCAGGCATGGAACGACCTGCGCAAGCAGTCCTGAGCATCTGGCGGTTCCGGGGGGTTACTCACAACGCCCCCCGGATGTGCATCCTGAAAGAGGCAATTCGATGAGCAACAAAAGCAAGGGGCTACGCCGGTTGATCGGCGCCCCAGTCAGTGCGTATGACCAGAAAAGCGCCATGATTTTTCTAGCGCCGATGATGGTCATATTGACCGCCGTTGCGGTTTTCCCGATCCTGTATTCGTTCTGGATCAGCCTTTTTGACCTCAAGCTGACGCGGCCACACCGTGCGCCCTTCGTCTGGTTTGACAACTATGCCAACATCTTCCAGGATCAGATGTTTTGGGATTCGGTCGGGCGCAGCACCAGCTTCACCCTGATGTCGGTGACGGCCATCATGCTGATTGCGATGTTGATGGCCTTGCTGCTCAACGAGGAATTCCGGGGCCGCCGCATCCTGTCAGCCATTTTGTTGATTCCCTGGGCGATTCCCTATGTGGCCAACGGGCTCATGTGGAAATGGATTTATGACTCCGGCTACGGCGCACTCAATGGTCTCCTGTTTCAGCTCGGTCTGATCGACAAGTACATGGTGATGCTCGGGGACGTCGATAAGACCATGTTGCTTATCACCAACTCTTTTGTCTGGAAAGAGGTGCCCTTGGCCACCATTTTGTTGCTGGTGACGCTCAAATCAATTCGCGCAGACTTGTACAGCGCCGCCAAAGTCGATGGTGCCAACGTGTGGCAGCGCTTTGTTCACATTACCCTGCCGGCGCTGACGCCGGGTTTTGCCTTGGTCATGATTTATGAAACGATGATGGCCATACGGCATTTCGATCTGTTTTTTATCCTGACCGAAGGTGGGCCGGCCGATGCATCACACGTGGTCGCCTGGCAGGTCTATGTGGAAACCTTTCGCAAACTTGCGTTTGGTACTGGGGCGGCTCTCGCCTACATCATGGCGATTGTCACCTTCACGCTGGCCTTTTTCATCATCCGAAGCACGAGTCGCAAGCTCTAGCCGGACATCGCAACCCGAGTCCCATGCAACATATGAAAATCCCCCACTTTGGCAGACGGGCGCTGCTCTTTTTCGCCTCGCTGCTCTTTGCCCTGTATGTGCTGGCGCCGATCGGCTGGCTGCTCTCCTCGTCGTTCCAGTCTGAAGCAGAAATCACTTCGGTGCCACCGCACTGGATACCCGATCACCCCACGCTTGAAAATTTTGCGACGATCTTTACCGCCAAGGACAACGTGGTGACCTATGAAAATCGCAAAGACGGGGACACTGCAACTGGCGGCTTTATTCCTTCCACGGCCAAAAATCTGCTGCCGTCCATGTGGAACAGCCTGGTGGTGGCGGTGGCGGTGGTTATCCTGAACTTGCTTGTCAGTGTGCCGGCGGCCTATGCGCTGGCCAAGATCCGTTTCATCGGCCGGGACAGTTCGATCTACTTCATGCTCACGACCCGCGTGATCCCGGATATTGCGCTGGTGGTGCCATTCTTCCTGTTTGTGCAGCAACTCGGGCTGCTCGACAGCAAGCTGTCGCTCATCATCACCTACCTGGCCATCACCGTGCCGTTCAGTACCTTCATTCTGACCGGCTATTTCGAGTCGCTGCCGGATGACCTGGACAAGGCGGCACGGGTGGATGGCTGCTCACGCCTCCAGACCTTGACGCTGGTGTACTTGCCACTGGCCCTGCCATCGCTGGTGGCGGTGGTGCTTTTTACTTTCCTCACCAGTTGGAATGAGTTTTTGCTGGCGCTGATGTTCACCCAGACCCTGGCATCGCAAACCATGCCGATCGTCGTGGCTTCGTTCACGTCGGATTTCAACATCAGCTTTTCATTCATCAATGCCGCTGGCGTGCTGGCCATTGTTCCGCCGGTGGTGGTGGCCATCATGTTTGAGCGTTATATCGTCTCCGGCCTCACCGCCGGCGCAGTCAAAGGTTAAAGGAGTAAATACGTGGCCCGGATCAAATTTGAAAGCGTCGGTAAACAATACCCCAACGGGTTCGTCGCACTGGAAAACCTCAATCTCGACATCGCCGACAAGGAGTTCCTTGTGTTGCTCGGACCCTCCGGTTGCGGCAAATCGACCACCTTGAACATGATCGCAGGGCTGGAAGATGTGACCGAGGGAAATCTCTATTTCGACAACGAGGTGATGAACACTGTCCCGCCGCACAAGCGCGATGTGGCCATGGTGTTTCAGAGCTACGCGCTGTACCCGAACAAGACGGTGTACGAGAACATCGCGTTCGGCTTGCGCATGCGCAAACACCCCAAGGATGAGGTGGATCGCCGCGTGCGCGATGCGGCACGCCGGCTCGAGATCGAACCGTTGCTGGAGCGGCGCCCGGACCAGTTGTCAGGCGGCCAGCGCCAGCGCGTGGCATTGGGACGGGCGATGGTACGCAAGCCCTCAGTGTTCCTGATGGATGAACCGCTGTCCAACCTGGACGCGACGCTGCGCATATCCATGCGAGCCGAGATCAAGCAATTGCATCAGGCCATGCAGACCACGTTTGTTTACGTTACGCACGATCAGGCCGAAGCCCTGACACTGGCCGACCGCATTGTGGTGATGCGCAGCGGCGTGGTGCAGCAGATTGGCAAACCGGACGACATTTATGAGCGCCCGCGCAACATGTTCGTGGCCTCGTTCCTGGGCAATCCGCCGATCAATTTCATCGACGGCACGCTGGCCATGGAGGGCGGACGGATGGTGTTCCGGCGTGGCCAACTGGCGCTGACGTTGCCACCACACGTTGCCGAGCGTGTCAGCGGTCAGGCCGGGCGCGCTGTGGTGCTGGGCATCCGCGCCGAAGACGTGGCATCACACAGCGGCGAATCAGCCGGGGATTGCCTGCTGGGCCGCATTCTCTCGGTGCTGCCGGTCGGTTCCGACCAGTTCCTGGAAGTGGAAGTGGAGGGGACCAAGCTGTTCTTCCGTGTCGGCAAGGAAGGCCAGTACAAGGACGGCGAAAACGCAGTCCTGCGCGTGAACTTGAACCGCCTGCACTTGTTCGACAAGCAGGACAGTCAGAGTCTGGTCTGGTAGGACGCGTTTGTGAAACCCGCTGCATTTGACTACCTGCGCCCCAGCTCGCTGGAGGAAGCGTTGCAACAACTGGCGGCTGGCGGTGACCGCGCCAAGGTGATTGCCGGTGGCCAGAGCCTGGGGCCCATGTTAAACATGCGGCTGGCGATGCCGTCGGCGCTGATTGATCTGAATGACTTGACGGAGCTCGCCTATGTCTGCGAAGGCGGTGCTTTCCTGAGCATCGGCGCCCTGACCCGGCACGAGCAGATTGCCGGCTCCGCACTGGTGCAGGCCCGCTGCCCCTTGCTGGGGCAAGCGGCGAAAACCATCGGCCACTACGCGATTCGCCAGCGCGGCACCCTCGGCGGGAGTTTGGCGCATGCCGACCCGGCCGCGCAGTTCCCGCTGATTGCGATGACGCTGGGCGCGGAAATCGAGATCGCGCGCCAGGGTGGGTCGCGCTGTGTGCCGGCGTCGGACTTTTTCCAGTCCGCCATGACGACGGCGCTGGCGCCGGATGAAATCATCCGTTGCGTGCACTTTCCGACCATCAGCGTGCATGAGGGGACGTCTTTTCAGTTGTTCAATCGCCGTCATGGCGACTACGCGATCGTGGCGGTGGCCGCTACCGTGGCACTGCAGGACGAGCGCGTCGTGCGCGTGCGTCTGGGCCTGAGCGGCGTGCGTGCCATCCCGCAGTCGTGTGATGACATGGTGCGCCCCTTGCTCGGCCAGCTTGGCAATGCGGCATGGGCGGCGGACGTGGCGCGCGCGGTGCGTGTCGCCGTGGCGCCCGAAGACGACGCGGGCATCACGGCGGTGTACCGCAGGGAATTGACCGAAAAGTTGGTGCAACAGGCATTGGAGCGCGCCTTGAGTCGCGCCAAAGGATGAATCAAATGAGTCATGTGGAGAAACGATCGATCACGCTGACCGTTAACGGTGAAAACTACGAACTGTGGGTAGAACCCCGCAAGCTGTTGGCGGACGCATTGCGCGAGGATTGCCGTTTGACCGGCACCCACGTCGGCTGCGAGCATGGTGTGTGTGGTGCCTGCACCGTGCTGGTGGATGGCAAGCCGGTGCGCTCTTGTCTGACCTACGCCATCCAGATGGAGGGCCATGAGGTGTCCACGATCGAGTCGGTGGCGAGCAACGGCGTTCTGTCTCCGCTGCAGCAGGCGCTGCACGAGGTCCACGGCTTGCAGTGCGGCTTTTGCACGCCCGGTATTGTGATGACCTTCGAGGCCTTTCTCAAAAGCAATCCGGCACCGAGCGAAGAAGAAATACGGGAAGTGCTGTCGGGCAACCTGTGCCGCTGCACCGGCTACCAGAATATTGTGAAGGCCATCCAGCAGGCGGCGGCACAGATGCGAAGGAATGCGGACCATGTCGCAGCCTGAGTTTCGTCACATCGGCCAGCACTTGCCGCGCAAGGAAGACTACCGGCTGCTGACCGGGCAGGGCCGCTTCGTGGACGACATTGAGATACCGGGCGCCCTGCATGCCTGCTTTGTGCGTTCACCCCATGCCCACGCCCGCATCGTTGCCATCAACGCCGGGGCGGCGCATGAGATGCCCGGTGTGGTGGCGGTGTTCACCGGGCAGGATCTGGCGCAGTGGACCACGCGTCAGCGCATGGCGCCGCCCATTGCGGGGCTGCAGCCGATGGAGATGGACACCCTGCCCATCGACAAAGTGCGTTTTCAGGGCGATCCGGTGGCCTGCGTGCTGGCGACCGACCGTTATCTGGCGGAGGACGCTGCCGAGCAGGTGCTGGTAAATTACGACGTGCTGCCTGCGGTCTGCACCATGTGGCAGGCGCTGGCGCCGGAGGCACCCCGGGTGGATGACAGTCTGAGTTCCAACCTGTTGTCGCATCAGCATGCCGAGCATGGTGATGTCGCAGCGCGCAAGCGCGAGGCTTACCGGGTGATCGAGAGCACTTTTTCCCAGCACCGGCAGACCCATTTGCCGATTGAGACGCGCGGCTGCATCGCGGTGTGGGACGCCGGGCGCCAGCATCTGACCTTTCATGTCGGAACCCAGGTGCCGCATCCCTACCGCACCACCCTGGCCAGCCGATTGCGCCTGTCGGAGTCCCAGGTCAGTGTCATTTCGCCCGATGTGGGCGGCGGCTTCGGCCAGAAAATCGCCCTGTACCGTGAAGAGTTGACGGTGGCTGCGCTGGCGCGTCACCTGAAGCGGCCGGTGCGCTGGCGCGAGGACCGGCTGGAGAACCTGTTGGCGTCCTCGCAGGCGCGGGAGGATTTTTGCCGTACCCGGGCCGCAGTCAGCGCCGACGGCCGTCTGCTCGGCCTGGAGCTGGACATCGTGGAGGACTTCGGCGCCTACAGTTTTTACCCGGGTAACTATCTGGCCCGCGTGGTGGCCATGATCCTGACCGGCCCCTACAAGGTGCAGGACTACAGTTACGACGTCAAGGTGGTGCTGAGCAACAAGGTCGGCAATGGCCCGATGCGCGCACCCATGGCCATCACGAGCTGGGTGATGGACGGCACGATGGATGCGATTGCGCGCGAACTCCAACTGGATCCGGTGGCCGTGCGGCGGCTGAACATGCTGCAGCCGCAGGATTTTCCGTACACCATGGCGACCGGTGAAGTGTTGGCCGACATCACGCCGCGCGAAACCCTGGAAGGTGCGCTCGCCGCCATCGACTACGAGAATTTTCGCCAGCGCCAGCAGCAGGCGCGCGCGCAAGGGGTTTATTTGGGTCTGGGCATTTGCACGGTGGTCGAGTCCACCACCTATGGCTCGCGCTTCTACAAGGCGGCCGGCATTGCCGGATCGGGGCATGAAGCGGCCTGGCTGCGCATTGAGCCCTCGGGCGCGGTGAATGCCTCGGTGGGCCTGGGCGCCACCGGCCAGGGCTATGAAACTTCTTTGGCCCATGCCGTGGCCGAAGGCCTGGGCATCTTGCCGCAGCAGGTGCATTTGCATATCGGTCATACCGACATCGCACCCTATGGCATGGGCAGCCGGGGCGCACGTGGCGGTACGGCGGGCGGCGGCACGCTGTATTTGTGTGCCCAGGAGGCGCAGGTCAAAGTGCTGGCGATTGCCGCCGGGCTGCTGGGTCTGGGCAATGGCGCCACGCTGCGCTTGCAGGATGGCTGCGTCGAGAAGATGAGCGACGGCATCTGGACCGCCACCGGCGTGGGGCTGGCCGACGTTGCGCGGACGGCCTATCTGGACCCACTGGCCTTGCCTGTCGGGATGGCTCCCGGACTGGAGTTTCACAAGACCTATGAGCCACCGCCCATGACC
Organism: Rhodoferax sp.; assembly: GCA_028711355.1. Lineage (GTDB taxonomy): Bacteria > Pseudomonadota > Gammaproteobacteria > Burkholderiales > Burkholderiaceae_C > Rhodoferax. Next base: position 7,179 of record JAQTSL010000002.1, on the reverse strand, counting down.
TATTCCAATTCCACGCATGTGTGCGAAGTGGAAGTGCAGGTCGCTACCGGGGCCATCCGTTTTGCCCGTTATGTGGTGGCGGAAGATTGCGGCACGGTGCTGAGCCCTGTAGTGGTGGAAGGGCAGCAGCACGGGGCGATTGCCATGGGCTTGTCCGGTTCCCTGTTCGAGCAGGTGCGGTACGACGCAGCCGGACAGAACCTCTCGGGGACCCTGGCCGATTACCTGGTGGCGACGGCCTGCGAGCTGCCTCATTTCGAGCTCATTCCGATGCACACGCCGAATCGGGCGACGCCGGCGGGCATCAAGGGCATGGCCGAGGGCGGCGTGATGGGCGCCATCGGGGCGCTGACCAACGCCGTCAACGATGCGCTCGCACCTTTCGATGTGGTGGCCGACCAGCAGCCGCTGACTCCGATGTATTTGCGCGATCTGCTGCGCGAAAAAACCGACTTCATTAACAAGGCATGACACATGACTGATAGCAAAAACAAGCCCCGCGTGGGCTTCATCGGATTGGGCAATATGGGCCAGAGCATGGCCGGGCACATCCTGCAGGCGGGTTATCCGCTGCGGGTCTACAACCGCTCGCGCGACAAGGCCGACGCCTTGCTGGCGCGTGGCGCTGTCTGGTGCGACAGCCCGGGCGAGCTGGCAGCCAACGCCGACGTGATCATCACCATCGTGGGCTATCCGCATGATGTCGAGCAAGTCTATCTCGGTGACAACGGCATTGTGGCGCGGGCGCGCGGGGCATTGCTGATCGACATGACGACCTCCAGCCCCGAGCTGGCGCAACGCATTGCCAAAGCGGCTGCCGAGCAGGGATGCAGCGCGCTGGACGCGCCGGTGTCCGGTGGTGACATCGGCGCACGCGATGCCAAACTCGCGATCATGGTGGGCGGCGCGCAGGCGGCGTTCGATGCCGCCCTGCCGATCCTGCAATTGCTGGGCCCCAATATCGTGCTGCAAGGCGGCCCCGGTGCCGGACAACATACCAAGATGTGCAACCAGATCGTGATTGCCGCCACCATCATGGGCGTGTGCGAAGGGCTGGCCTACGGCAAGGCTGCCGGGCTCGACCTGCCGACGGTGCTCAAGTCCATCGGCGGCGGCGCCGCGTCGGGGTTCCAGCTGACCGTGATGGGGCAGAAAATCATCAACGGCGACTTCGCCCCGGGTTTCTACATTGAACACTTCATCAAGGACCTGGGCATTGCCCTGGCTGAAGCACAGCGCATGCAGTTGGACCTGCCGGCGCTGGCACTGGCACGCAGGCTGTATGAGGAACTGGCGCAGCAAGGCCACGGCCGGCTCGGCACGCAGGCGCTGTTCAAACATTACGAGGCATAAAACATGGCGATGGAATTCTCCGGGGAATACCGCATCCCTGCCCGGCAGCAACAGGTCTGGGACGCGCTTAATGATCCCGCGGTGCTTCAAGCGTGCATCGTCGGTTGCAAGCAACTTGAAAAGTTGTCCGACACCGAATTGTTTGCCACCGTGGTGACCACGGTGGGGCCGATTTCGGCGACTTTCAAAGGCAATGTGGTGCTCAGCGACCTCGATGCGCCCAATGGCTACACCTTGACGGGGCAGGGGCAGGGCGGCGCGGCCGGTTTTGCCAAGATGGCGGCGAAGGTCGCGCTGAGCGAAGCGCAAAATGAGACCGTGCTCAAGTACGTAGCCAGCGCCGAGATCGGTGGCAAGCTGGCCAGTGTCGGCAGCCGTCTGGTGCAGACCGTGGCCAAAAAGAATGCAGATGACTTCTTCGCCGCCTTTGCCCGCCAGTTGGGCGGCACGGGCATGAAAGAAGCGACGGTGTCAACGCCAGCAACCGCCCCGGCGATGCCGTTGCCCGGCGCGATCATGCCGGGCGCAGCCGCTCCTGCCAGATTATTCAGTTCGCTGGGCGCGCCGGTGCCAGCCTGGCTGGTGGTGTTTGCCTGCGGTCTGGGCATCGCACTGGGTTACTGCTTCGCACGCTTGCCCTGAGCGTCGGTGTCACACATTCTGTTGGGATTGCATGGCTATATCAATCTTTGATTTGTTCAAGGTGGGCATCGGCCCCAGCAGCTCGCACACGGTCGGCCCGATGCGCGCGGCCGCCATGTTCGCACTGTCCCTGGAGAAAGAGGGTCTGCTCGATCAGACCGCCAGCGTCAAGGCCGAGCTGTATGGCTCGCTGGGAGCGACCGGCAAAGGCCACGGCTCCGACATCGGCATCATGCTCGGCCTGATGGGGCAGACGCCGGATACCGTGGATGTCGATGCGGTACCCGGTCTCATCAAGACCGTGCGCGCGCGGCAGACGCTGGCCTTGCTGGCGCGCCAGCCGATCGCGTTTTGCGAGAAGGAGCACTTGCTGATGTACCGGCGCGAGGCGCTGGCCGAGCATCCCAACGGCATGCAATTCAGCGCCTTTGACGCGGCAGGCAGCCTGCTGCGTCAAAGCAAGTACCTGTCCGTGGGGGGCGGTTTTGTCGTCACGGTGGGCGCCCGCAATGATCAGGTTCTGACGGCCTACCAGCAGGTGCCTTATCCCTTCACCTCGGGTGACGAACTGCTGGCCGTGTGCCAGCGCCAGGGACTGACGATCAGCGCGGTCATGTGGGCGAACGAGCGCACCTGGCGCACCGACGCTGAAATTCGCTGCCAGGTGCTGTCGCTCTGGCGTACCATGCGCGAGTGTGTGCAGCGGGGCCTGACGCACGAGGGCACGCTGCCGGGTCCGTTCCGGGTGCAACGCCGGGCCCCGGTGCTGGCGGCGCAACTGCGGGCCCGCGCGGAACGGGTGCTGAGCGACCCGCTGTCGGTGCTGGATTGGGTCAACGTCTATGCCTTCGCCGTGAACGAAGAGAACGCTGCCGGCGGGCGCGTGGTCACGGCGCCGACCAACGGCGCGGCAGGGGTCATCCCGGCGGTGCTGCATTACTACGACAAGTTCATCGCCAACGCGACCGACGAGGGCGTCATGGAATTCCTGATGACCGCCGCGGCCATCGGCATTCTCTACAAGCTCAATGCCTCGATTTCAGGCGCTGAGGTCGGCTGCCAGGGCGAGGTCGGGGTGGCCTGTTCCATGGCTGCGGCTGGTTTGGCGGCCGTGATGGGGGGCAGTCCCGGGCAAATAGAAAACGCCGCCGAGATTGGCATGGAGCACAACCTGGGGCTGACCTGTGACCCCGTCGGCGGTCTGGTCCAGGTGCCGTGTATTGAGCGCAATGCCATGGGGGCGGTCAAGGCGCTCAATGCGGCACGCATGGCGCTGCAAGGCGACGGCCAGCATGTGGTGAGCCTGGACAAGGTGATCAAAACCATGCGCGAGACCGGTGCTGACATGAAAACCAAATACAAGGAAACCGCACGCGGCGGGCTGGCGGTCAATATCGTCGAGTGCTGAACAGGAATCAACATGAAAGTCATTGAATTCATTGCCGCCCAGGCGGCTACCCTGGCCGTGGCCCGGCGCGACATCCACGCCCATCCCGAGTTGGGTTTCGAGGAAATCCGCACCGCCGATCTGGTGGCACAGAAGCTGACCGAGTGGGGCATCCCGGTGCACCGCGGCCTGGGCGTAACCGGCGTGGTCGGCATGCTCAAAAACGGCAACTCGCAGCGGGCCATCGGCTTGCGCGCCGACATGGATGCGCTACCCATGCAGGAGTTCAATACCTTTGCGCACGCCAGCCAGCATGACGGCAAGATGCACGCCTGCGGCCATGACGGCCATGTCGCCATGCTGCTGGCGGCGTCCCAGTACCTGGCGCAGCACCGCAATTTCGATGGCACGGTGTACCTCATTTTTCAGCCTGCCGAAGAAAGTGGCGGCGGAGCGCGCGAGATGCTGCGCGACGGCCTGTTCGACAAATTCCCGATGCAGGCGGTGTTCGGCATGCACAACTGGCCGGGCATGCCGGTTGGCAGCTTTGCCGCGAGCCCGGGGCCGGTGATGGCCTCGAGCAACGAGTTCAAGATTACCATCCGTGGAAAAGGCGGGCATGCGGCCTTGCCGCACAACGGGCTCGATCCGGTCCCCGTCGCCTGCCAGATGGTGCAGGCCTTCCAGACCATCATCAGCCGCAACAAGAAGCCGATTGACGCCGGTGTTATCTCGGTCACCATGATCCATGCCGGCGAAGCCAAAAACGTGATTCCGGATAGTTGTGAACTACAGGGCACGGTGCGTACCTTCACGCCGGAAGTGCTCGATCTGATTGAACGGCGCATGCAGCAGGTGGCTGAATTCACCTGTGCGGCATTTGAGCTCAGTTGTGAATTTGAATTCGTGCGCAAGTACCCATCGACCATCAACTCGTTTCGTGAAGCGGCGTTGGCGCGCCAGGTCATGATCGACATCGTGGGCGAGGCCCAGGTGCTGACGCAGGAACCGACCATGGGGGCCGAAGACTTTGCTTTTATGCTGCAGGCCAAACCGGGGGCCTATTGCTTTATCGGCAACGGCGAAGGCAGCCACCGCGAGATTGACCACGGCGGCGGCCCCTGCATGCTGCACAACCCCAGCTACGATTTCAACGACGCGCTGATTCCACTGGGTGGTACCTACTGGGTCCGGTTGGCAGAAGCCTGGCTGGCGCAGGACGTGTGACCCGAAGCCCAGGGTGGTCTGATTTCAAAAGAAAGAGGTGCATGGATGGAAAGCCTTGATCTCAGCGTGCTGGCGGACGCCCTGGAGTGGCGCCGTTCCGGCCATGCCGTCACGCTGGTGACGGTGGTGCAGACCTGGGGCAGCGCGCCACGGCCACCAGGGGCTCTGCTGGCCGTGCGCGACGACGGCGTGGTCAGTGGCTCGGTGTCCGGTGGTTGTGTCGAAGACGATTTGATTGCCCGCACCAAGGCGCGTTTCAGGCAAGCCGATGGCCGTGCTTTCGGGTTGGAGAGGCCCGCCATGATTGCCTATGGTGTCAGCCAGGAAGAAGCTGCCCGCTTCGGCTTGCCCTGCGGCGGCAGCTTGCGGCTGGTGCAGGAGCCTCTGATGGACGCGACCTGGGTCGAGCAATTGCTGGCCCGCACGGCAGCCCACGAGCTGGTGGCTCGTACGCTAACCTTGGCGACCGGCGCGGTACAGCTCACCCCCGCAGTGCGTGGTCATGCCATGCAGTTTGACGGCAGCACGCTGACCACCGTGTTTGGCCCGAAGTGGCGCCTGCTGCTGATTGGCGCCGGCCAGTTGTCGCAGGCGGTGGCGCAGATCGCCGTCATGCTCGATTTTGATGTGCTGGTCTGCGACCCGCGGGAGGAATATGCCGCTGTCCTGATGGCGGGCATGCCTGGGGCGCGGCGGATTGAGGGCATGCCCGATGACGTCGTTCGCGAACTGGTGCCGGATGCCCACACGGCCATCGTGGCCCTGACGCATGACCCCAAACTCGACGACATGGCGTTACTTGAAGCGCTGCAATCCAAAGCCTTTTATGTCGGCGCACTGGGCTCGCGGCGCAACCAGGAGGCACGCAAGCGGCGACTGGCGGAACACTTCGATTTAAGCGTTGAGGAGCTGGGTCGTCTTCATGGTCCTGTGGGTCTAGCGTTGGGCGCAAAAACGCCAGCCGAGATTGCGGTCTCCATCGTGGCCGAGATGGTGCAGGCGAAGAACGAAGTCGCCTCATTGGCGGTGACACCCACTCCGGACCGCTGCGTGCTGCTGTGAGTTTGCCCACCGTCATTATTTTGGCCTCGGGGCGTGGGGAACGCTTTACGGCGTCGGGGGGTACCACGCACAAATTGCAGGCCCTGTTGGCGGGTAAGACGGTTCTGCAGCACACCTTGGATGCGGTGCGGGGCAGTGGCCTGCCATGGCATCTTGAAGAGGGTGGTCACCTCGGTATGGGCGACTCGATCGCAGCGGCGGTGCGGAAAACATCTCAAGCCGATGGTTGGCTGATTCTGCCGGCAGATTTGCCACTCATTCAAAGTGACACCTTACGGGCAATTGCGACTGCGCTAACAGGGCAAGATGTCGTGGTGCCGGTTTACCGGGGGCAGCGTGGTCATCCCGTTGGTTTTTCTTCTGCTTGTCATCAGGCCCTCCTGGACTTGAAGGGAGACCGGGGAGCAGTTTCCGTCGCAAGCGCAAATGTCACCATGGAGTTAGTCATGGAAGATATCGGGTGCGTGACCGATATTGACACGGTCGATGACCTCCATATCGCAGAGGAGCTGTTGCGCGGCATGGACGTCTCGACAGGATGAGTGCTCCGTCCTCACTTTTGTCAGTGATGGGGATGGGCCGTTGCAAAGCGCCCCAAATGACTTTTGACCGTCAGTGCATTTGGCAACCAGAAAGCAGTCGATCGCGAATACCCCCAACCGCTGGCATACCCAAAAACCAAAGGTGAGCTGTCGCCGACATCGTCCAATGTCAGCTGTCTGGACATCATCCCCGTCAGCGTTAGCAATGGAGAACCTGCCTCGATCTGCGGCTGTTGGTTGAGTCCGGGCGCTCATTTTGTTGAATTCGCTGCCACGCAACTGGCATTTGGGCTCCTGATGCCAATGTCAGGTATCCGGCGGGAAATTTGAATTTCTTTAGGCCCGCTATCGCTGCCAACCGGTCACTAAGCTTAGCAATGCCATAGACTGCCTATTGCCGCCCTCAAATCCTTAAAGTCTTTTCCCGATCCAGCGCCCGTCCATCAAGCGCAAGTAGCTCTCATTTGGAGAGCGGCTTGAGCAGCTCCTGCAAATCACTTTCACTGAACAGCGGCTGTTTGCGGCCAACCGAGCCGCTGTACATGCTTTCGGCTAGCGCGGCTTTGCGCTCTTGCAGCGCCAGGATGCGCTCTTCGATCGTGCCTTGCGCCACCAGCTTGACGACCCAGACGCTTTTGGTCTGGCCGATGCGCCTGCATCGCGGTCGGTCGCCTGGTTTTCTACGGCCGGGACTCCATCCACGGGTCGTAGTGGATCACGGTGTCGGCTTGCGGCAGGTTCAGGCCCACACCGCCGGCTTTCAGGCTGATTAAAAACAAGGGCACCGCGCCGCTGGTGAACTGCTCAATCAGATCGTCGCGCTTTTGGCTCTGACCAGTTAGCTTGACCCACTTGATCTTGCGCTTGGCCAACTCGGCCTCGATCAGTTCCAGCATGGTGGTGAATTGCCAGAACAGCAAGATGCGCCGTTCCTCGGCCAGCATCTCGGGCAACATGGCCATCAAT
>JAQTSL010000155.1 GCA_028711355.1 Rhodoferax sp. | reverse complement strand
CCGTGACATTCACGCACCCAGCCGCCCTGTAGCCGCGCCTGCATCAGCGGCGCCAACGCCTCAAACTGCTGCTGCGTCCAGCGCTTTAGCCCGTCAACAGCATGTTGGCTGGTGGGGTCGGCCAGCGCACGTTGAATGTCAGGAAAATTGTCCAACGCATACGTTAGCACTGACTCAGGCGCACCCAGACCAGCGCCGGGAGACGCCCGCTGCGCACTGGCGTAAAAGGCGTCCAGCGTCTGCGCCAGGCCACTCAAATGAGCGGACGTCAGCTCGCCACGGGCGCAGACGTGATCCAAGCGTGCCACCTCGTCAAAACGGAACATCCGCACGGCATACTCGATCGGCTCGCCCTGGGCCGAAAAACTTGGGTCCTGCGCAGTGCCATAAATACTCACCACGTCCAGGTACAAATCAGGTGCAAAGCGCCGGTTCAAGCGCAACTCGTCCAAGCAGCGAGCCTGGCGCAAGGCCTGCGTGCTGAAGTCAAGAAACGACAGCTTGACCGGCTTTTTGATCTTGTAGGCCAAATCACCGGCCAGCAGCACCCACGAGATGTGTGTCTGCACCAAGTCAACCCGCGTAACAGCGTGCGGGTAGCACTGCGGCTGCAACAAGGCCTGAATCAACGGTGGCAAAGAGCTGTCCATGGCGCCCATCTTAATCAGTTGAGGACAGAGCAACGCTCGCGGCGTCTAGCGTTGGTCGGTCCCGCAAGTTTTAATTAGTTGGGGACAGAGCAACGCTCACGGCGTGTAGCGTTGGTCGGTCCCGCAAGTTTTAATCAGTTGGGGACAGAGCAACGCTCACGGCGTGTAGCGTTGGTCGGTCCCGCAAGTATCACATGACGCTGTTGGAACTCTTGAAATTGGGCGTCATCCCCCTATCTATTTAACCGAAGGCCAGCAGCGCAAGCTGACGGTTGGTTCACTTGTACAACTTGTTCACATAGGAGATTACGATGAATGCTCTGATGACCCGCGGCAGCCTGTTTGACGACTTGTTACGCGATGTTGCACCTGGTTTCTACGTCCGCCCGCTGCACGGTGACAGTTTGCCCACACCGTCGCAAATCAAGATTGACGTCAAGGAAGGCCCTGACGCCTTTACCGTGCAAGCCGAAATCCCCGGTGTGCCCAAAGAAGCCATCCACGTCTCGGTGGACGGCGACATGGTGACCTTGCGCGCCGAAGTCAAACAACAAGACAGCAGCAATGAGAGCGACCGGGTGTTGCGTAGCGAACGCTACTTCGGCGAAGTCTCGCGCAGCTTTCGGCTGGCGCAAGAGATTGATCAGTCCAAGGCCAAAGCCAAATACGACAACGGCGTGTTGACCCTGACGCTGCCCAAAAAGACCGAGCTCGAAAGCGCGCAGCGGTTGACGATCGAGTAATTTAGCACGCGCTCGGGCTTGTTCCGTTTCCAAATCATTTGTGTTGAGGCGCGAAGCCGCAGGCAGTGCTGTAGCACGACCAGGCGAAGCAACGACGACACGGTTGATTTAGAGACGGAATCACACCACCAGCGGCGGCTCTTGCATGGCCTCGATCTGCTCTTGCAGCAGCTGCACCTGGCCGTGCCAGTAGTCGCTGCTGCCAAACCACGGAAAGTTGATGGCAAAGATCGGGTCGCTCCAGCGCTGCGCCAGCCAGGCGCTGTAGTGGATCAGGCGCAGCGTGCGCAGCGGCTCGATCAACGCCAGCTCACGTCGATCAAATTCGCGCAACTGTTCGTAGCCGTCGATCAGGCAACCCAGTTGACGGCTACGCTGCGAGCGGTCGCCGCTCTGTAGCATCCACAGGTCTTGCACCGCTGGCCCCATACGGCAGTCGTCCAGGTCAACAAAATGCGGCCCGGGTAGCGCGCTGGCGGGCGCGTCCAGCGGCGTCCACAAGATGTTACCGGGGTGGCAGTCGCCATGCAGCCGCAGCAATTGGACCGCCCCACCTGTGGCCTCATCCGGCTTTGAATTGTTGATACTTTTTTGACCTGTAGCCCATATTGGCAATGCGCTGGCAGCTATTAAATCAAGTGCATCCTGGCTGGCTTTCTGCCACGCCGACTGCGCGTCGAGCGGCACCTGATCGTGGCTCAATAGCCATTCGCGCGGCGTGTGACCAAAGCTTGCCAGGTCAAGTGTCGGGCGCCGGCTAAATGCAGCACTGGCGCCCACGTTATGCAGCCGCGCCAGAAAGCGCCCGATCCACGCCAGCACCTCGTCGTCATCAAGCTCAGGCGCGCGCCCGCCCCGACTCGGGCTAACGCTAAAGGCAAAGTCGGCAAAATGGTTGAGCGTGCTCCCCTGTAGTTCCAGCGGCCCGACCAGTGGTACTTCGGCGGCCATCAACTCGGCGGCAAACGCGTGTTCTTCCAGAATCTGCGCGTCGCTCCAGCGCCCGGGCCGGTAAAACTTGGCCACCACCACGCTGGAGTCTTCCAAGTGCAATTGATAGACCCGGTTTTCATACGAGCTCAGCGCCAACTGGCGGCCGTCGCCCCACAGCCCGACGCTGGCCAGCGCATCCTGCACCACGTCGGGCGTCAGGTCCTGGTAGGGGTGATCAGCCCGGTCTGGGGGTTCAGACATGGCAGCACCTTGCCGGCAACTTGTGCCAAGGCGCACCACGCGAGGCATCCAATTGGCAGCGCCAGGCAGCCGAAAGTGGTGCGGTTGAAGTTAGCATAAGTTCACTTTGGTTCTATCTTGTAAGTGGATTCTGCATTTTCTTCGATCAAATAGCGAACTCAGGTAAAGAAACGGATCCAATTTCAACCACCTTGCGGTGTGGTGATTGGGTCATGTGACCGGGCTTTTGGGCCCGCACCGATAGCGTTCGCACGTTCGACTGTGTCCCAAGCCACCAAAACCCCGCCCCTATAATCCTTTTTTACCAGCTCACCTGAGCCATCGGCTCTGTTTGACATGACCAAATTTGTCTTCGTCACCGGCGGTGTCGTTTCTTCCCTGGGCAAGGGGATCGCGTCGGCATCGCTGGCCGCAATCCTTGAATCGCGGGGTCTCAAAGTCACCCTGATCAAACTTGACCCGTACCTGAATGTCGATCCCGGCACCATGTCGCCGTTCCAACATGGTGAGGTGTTTGTCACCGACGACGGTGCCGAAACCGACCTGGACCTGGGCCACTATGAGCGTTTCATCGAAACGCGCATGAAAAGGACCAACAATTTCACCACCGGCCAGATCTATAAGAGCGTGCTGGAAAAAGAACGCCATGGTGACTATCTGGGCAAGACAGTGCAGGTGATCCCGCACGTCACCAACGAGATTCAGGATTTCATCAAGCGCGGCGCGGGTTTTGGCACCGCCGATGCGGTCGATGTGGCGATTGTCGAAATCGGCGGTACCGTGGGCGACATCGAGTCGCTGCCGTTTCTGGAGGCGGTGCGCCAGCTCAGCCTGCGCCTGGGGCCCAATCAAGCGGCGTTTGTGCACCTGACCTACGTGCCGTGGATTGCGGCGGCGGGCGAGCTCAAGACCAAACCAACCCAGCACACGGTGCAAAAACTGCGCGAAATCGGTATCCAGCCCGACGCGCTGCTGTGCCGAGCCGACCGCATGATCCCCGACGACGAGCGTGAAAAAATATCGCTCTTCACCAACGTTGCGCTATGGGGCGTGATCTCGATGCCCGATGTCGATACCATTTACAAGGTGCCGCGCGTGCTGCACGAGCAAGGTCTGGACGGGCTGATCTGCGACAAGCTGCGCCTGAACACGCCACCGGCCAACCTGAAACGTTGGGACGACTTGGTGTCTGAAACAGCGCATCCGCAAGGCACGGTCAATATTGTCATGGTCGGCAAGTATGTTGACTTGAGCGACAGCTACAAGTCGCTCAACGAGGCGTTGCGCCACGCCGGCATGAAAAACCACGTCAGCGTCAAGATAAGCTACCTGGATTCCGAATTGATCACACCGGACAACGTGGCCCAGTTGGCTCGCTTTGACGCGGTGCTGGTGCCCGGCGGCTTTGGCGTGCGCGGGGTGGAGGGCAAAATTTGCGCGGCCCGCTTTGCCCGTGAACAAAAAATCCCGTACCTGGGAATCTGCTTGGGCATGCAGGTCGCCACCATCGAATTTGCCCGCCATGTGGCCGGCCTGAGAGACGCCAACAGCACTGAATTTGACCCCGCCACGCCGCACCCGGTGATCGCGCTGATTACAGAGTGGAAAGACGCCGACGGCAGCATCAAAACGCGTAGCGTTGACTCTGACCTGGGTGGCACCATGCGGCTGGGCGCGCAAAGCTCCGACGTGGTGCCCGGCACATTGGCGCACCAAATTTACGGCGACGTGGTGACTGAGCGGCATCGCCACCGCTATGAGGCCAACGTCAACTATCTCGATGCCTTGCGCCAGGCGGGTCTGGTGGTGTCGGCCAAAACGCAGCGCGAGCACCTGACCGAAATTGTCGAACTGCCACAAACAACGCACCCGTGGTTTGTCGGCGTGCAGTTTCACCCCGAGTTCAAATCTACCCCGTGGGCCGGCCACCCGCTGTTCAACGCTTTTGTGCGCGCGGCGCAGGACCACCACGCGCACACGGCTGCCACACCAGAGAAAGCGCTCGTCTGATGAAGCTGTGTGGTTTTGAAGTCGGTCTGCAGCGGCCCATTTTCCTGATCGCCGGCCCGTGTGTGATCGAGTCCGAACAACTGCAAATGGACACCGCTGGTACCTTGAAGGAAATCACCTCGGCGTTGGGCATCCCCTTTATTTTCAAGAGCAGTTTTGACAAGGCCAACCGCAGCAGCGGCGGCAGCTATCGCGGCCCCGGGCGTGACCAGGGGCTGGAGATTTTGGCCAAGGTGCGCCGTGAATTAGGCGTGCCGGTACTGACCGATGTGCACACCGCGGCCGACATTGTTGACGCTGCGCGCGTGGTTGATGTGTTGCAAACACCCGCTTTTTTGTGCCGCCAGACCGATTTCATCCGCGCGGTGGCGCAGTCGGGCAAGCCGGTGAACATCAAAAAAGGACAGTTTCTGGCGCCGCACGACATGAAAAACGTGATCGACAAAGCCCGTGCTGCGGCGCGCGAGGCCGGTTTGCCCGAAGATAACTTCATGGCCTGCGAGCGTGGTGCCAGCTTTGGCTACAACAACCTGGTCAGCGATATGCGCAGCTTGGCTATCTTGCGCGAAACCGGCGCACCGGTGGTGTTTGACGCCACCCACAGCGTGCAGTTGCCCGGCGGACAAGGCACCAGCAGTGGTGGCCAGCGCGAAATGGTGCCGGTGCTGGCGCGTGCCGCCGTGGCGGTAGGCGTGGCAGGACTGTTTATGGAAACCCATCCCGACCCGGCACACGCTTTGAGCGACGGCCCTAACGCGGTGCCGCTCAGGCATATGAAGGCGCTGCTGGAATCGCTACAAGAGCTCGACGCCGTGACCAAACGCCACGGTTTTCTGGAAAATCAGCTTTCTGCCTAAATCTGTTACCAACTTTTTGAAAGAACATCATGAGTGCAATTGTTGACATCGTCGGCCGTGAAATTCTCGACAGCCGCGGCAACCCCACCGTTGAGTGCGATGTGTTGCTGGAAAGTGGCACCATGGGCCGTGCGGCTGTTCCAAGCGGCGCCTCCACCGGTAGCCGCGAGGCCATTGAATTGCGTGACGGCGACAAAACCCGTTACGGTGGCAAGGGTGTCCTGAAGGCGGTGGAGCACATCAACACCGAAATCTCTGAGGCGGTACTGGGGCTGGACGCGTCCGAGCAAGCGTTCCTGGACAAAACCCTGATCGACCTGGACGGTACCGACAACAAGAGCCGCCTGGGGGCCAACGCCACCTTGGCGGTGTCGATGGCGGTGGCCCGCGCAGCGGCCGAGGAATCTGGCTTGCCGCTGTACCGCTACTTTGGCGGCATGGGCGGCATGCAACTGCCGGTGCCGATGATGAACGTGGTCAACGGTGGCGCGCACGCCAACAACAGCCTGGACCTGCAAGAGTTCATGATCATCCCGGTGGGCGCACCCAGCTTTCGTGAAGCGCTGCGCTACGGTGCCGAAACCTTTCATGCACTGAAACAAATCATCGACGCGCGCGGCATGAGCACGGCGGTGGGCGACGAAGGCGGCTTTACCCCGAGCGTCGAGAACCATGAGGCTGCGATTCAACTGATTTTGTTAGCGATCGACCAGGCCGGTTATGTGGCGGGTGAGCACATCGCCATTGGCCTGGACTGCGCCGCCAGCGAGTTTTACAAAGATGGCAAATACGTCTTGACTGGCGAAGGCCTGTCGCTGGATGCCCAGCAGTGGACCGATATGCTGGCCACTTGGGTCGATAAATACCCCATCATCAGCATTGAAGACGGCATGGCAGAAGGCGACTGGGACGGCTGGAAAATTTTGACCGATCGCCTGGGTAAAAAAGTCCAAATCGTCGGCGACGACCTGTTTGTGACCAACACCAAAATTTTCAAGGAAGGCATCGACAAGGGCATCGCCAATTCGATTCTGATCAAGATCAACCAGATCGGCACGCTGACCGAAACCTTTGCCTGCATTGAAATGGCCAAACGCGCCGGCTACACGGCGGTGATCAGTCACCGCTCGGGCGAGACCGAAGACAGCACCATTGCCGACATCGCGGTGGGTATGAACGCCGGACAAATCAAAACCGGCAGTTTGAGCCGTTCTGACCGCATGGCCAAGTACAACCAGTTGTTGCGCATCGAAGAAGACCTGGGCGACATCGCCACTTACCCGGGTCGGGCGGCGTTTTACAACCTGCGCTAAAGCTCAGTTCAGACGCTATGCGCCAGCGCGCTGTGCCGGCCCTGCTGATCACCTTGCTGGTGGTGCTACAGGCGCAACTGTGGTTTGGCCGTGGCAGCCTGCCCAACGTGGCGCAACTGCGCAGCGATCTGGTCCAGCAAAACGCGCGCAATGAGCTGGCCCGCCAAACCAATAGCCAGATGGAGGCCGAGGTGCGCGATCTGGTGGACGGGCTGGAGATGGTCGAAGAAAAAGCCCGCATGGAGCTGGGCATGGTCAAAACCAACGAAATTTTTGTGCAGTATTCCCGCCCTGGCGCGGTCAAGTAATGGCGACCATTTTTAGTCCACTTTCAGCCCACGGAAAAATTCTTCGCTCTACAATGTTTGCGTCTGCCGTGTTCGCCGGGCTTTATATTTCCTTGAACCAATGCTCATAGAGCCCGGGCCTGGAACATCGTGCTGTCGGCGTGATCATCTCGCGTTAGATGAACCCAAGACAATCACTGACCTAGCCCACCTGAACCCAGGTTCAGGATGCCGGTCCGGTGCCACGGCAGACACCTTCCCATCATGTCCTTTGAACCTACCCTGATTGTTGAACTGGCACTGCTGGGTCTGGCCACCGGCTTTCTGGCGGGTCTGCTGGGCATTGGGGGCGGCATGATCATGGTGCCATTCATTACGGCCATCCTGTCGCACCGGGGCATTGAGGCTGACCTGGCGATCAAGATGGCCATCGCGACCTCGATGGCTACCATTGTGTTCACCTCAGTTTCAAGTGTTCAGGCACACCACAAACAAGGCGCGATCCGTTGGGACCTGGTCAAGGGGTTGGCTCCCGGCATCGTACTGGGCGCCGCGTTGGCCAGCCTGGGACTCTTCACCCTGCTCAAGGGGTCGGTGTTGGCCCTGTTTTTCGCCGGATTCGTCGGCTTTTCGGCGACCCAGATGTTTCTGGACAAGAAACCGGCACCATCGCGCACCCTTCCCGGCACCGCCGGGTTGGTCGGTGCCGGGTCGGTCATCGGCTTTCTGTCGGGGCTGGTGGGGGCCGGTGGCGGCTTTGTCAGCGTGCCGTTCATGACCTGGTGCAATGTGGCGATTCACAACGCCGTGGCCACCTCGGCCGCGCTCGGGTTTCCGATTGCGCTGGCCAATGTGATCGGCTACGCCATCGGTGGTCAGAATCTGACCCACTCACCGCCTTATTCCTTAGGCTATGTCTGGTTGCCCGGTTTGGCGATGATCGCAACTTTTAGCGTACTGACCGCGCCGGTGGGTGCCTCGGTAGCGCACCAGCTACCGGTTAAGAAACTCAAGCGCGTGTTTGCCAGCATCTTGTACCTGCTGGCGGCTTATATGTTGTATCGTGCCATCAGCACCTGATCACAACACACCGCTTGCTTACTGTTTTATCACGTCTGCACCGACCGGCGGTTTGAAATTGAACCAATTGGCCGGTAGCGATGGGTTGATCTCAAAGTGGTCAAAGGTCAGTA
>JAQTSL010000154.1 GCA_028711355.1 Rhodoferax sp. | reverse complement strand
GGGTCAACTTGTACATGCCGGGTTGCAAGTACTGGACGGTTCGCGAGGGTGCTGCACCCGCACCACCACCGCCACCGCCCTGATCCTTGGTAGCGCCACCGCCACCGCCACCGCCACCACCACTGATTTCGATGATGTAGCTCCCCTCAACCGGGTTAAACGAGGGGTATTGACGTGTCAGCTCAGAGTTCGAGCCGCGTGGCAACACCGTCAGCATACATTGCTGATTGACGCTGTCTGGCGCAGGGTTGACGACGGTAAAAACATTCTGACTCTGGTCAAAATTAGCCGACCCGCAGGGTGGCACCGCGTTTTGGGCGATGGCCGATGCTGCGCTCATGGCCAAACTTAAAACGGTCAGTCGATATCCATTTTTCATCATCTTCTCCTTAGGACCGGTGGTCCACATACGCCTCAAACAGGCGCGATTCATATCGACCCACAGTGCTCAGAACGAACACCAGAGAAAACCCGGTATGTGGAGCCATTCTCGAGTTGCCAGGCCTCAAGTTCTGTCTGTTGGCACACAGACGAGAATTCGTGAAAATGAAAAACCTGGAACGTGCAGGGCCCAGCGCAAAGGCTTGCCCCGGCGGTTTGAAAAAAACCTTTATGGCACGCTTGGACAGCGCTGCGCAAACGCCTCAAAGTCGGCCACCGGAATCGGTCGGCTGAAGTAGTAGCCCTGGTAGGCGTGGCAACCCAAGCGGGCCAGAAACTCTTGTTGTGCGTCGAGCTCGACACCCTCGGCAATGACGGACAGCCCCATGCTTTCGGCCAGCGCTACCACCATTTTGGCAATCGCTGCGTCGTTGGTATCGGTCAGGATGTTCGTGACAAAACCCTGGTCAATCTTGAGCTGGTCCAGCGGCAGGCGCTTCAGGTACGACAGCGACGAATAGCCCGTGCCAAAGTCGTCCAGCGAAAAGCTCACACCGCCGGCTTTGAGCGCCGCCATCTTGGCGATGATGCCCTCCACGTCGCTGACCAGCAGGCTTTCGGTCAGCTCCAGTTTCAGGCGCTGCGGCTTGGCCCCGGTGCGCGCCAGCGTGGCCTGCACTTGCGCCACAAAGTTGTCCTGATGAAACTGTTTGGCGCTCACATTGACCGCCAGCACCAACTGCGACAAAGCCGGCTGATGGGCCCACGCGGCCAGTTGGCGGCAGGCGATCTCGAGCACCCATTGACCCAGCGCCAGGATCACACCGGTTTCCTCGGCCAGCGGGATGAACTCGGCCGGTGACACCAGTCCACGACTTGGGTGTTGCCAGCGCACCAGCGCTTCAGCACCGATCAAGCACCCGGCACTGCCCACCACTTGCGGCTGGTAATGCAGCAGGAACTGGTTATCAAGCAAGGCGTTGCGCAAGTCGTCTTCCAGCGCAGCGCGCTCGGCTACCACCACCTGCATGCGGCTCTCAAAAAAACGCAGCGTATTGCGGCCGGCCTGTTTGGCCTGGTACATCGCCAGCTCGGCGCGCTTGAGCGGTTCATCCACCCCCTCGGGCAGCACACCGCCAAACAGCGTCACGCCAATGCTGGGCGAGCTGTGGTGCTTGAACGGCCCCAGCGGATAGCTTTGACCCAGCGCGCTGCGAATCTTTTCGCCCACACTCTCGGCCTGGGTAGCGGCGTCCACCGCGTCGGCGCTCAGGTCTTCGAGCATCACCACAAATTCGTCCCCTCCCAAGCGCGCCACGGTGTCGTCTTCACGCACACAGGCGCAGAGGCGTTGCGCCACACTCTGTAGCAGCATATCGCCCTGCACATGGCCCAGCGTTTCGTTGATGGTTTTGAAGTCGTCCAGATCAACGAACAACAGCGCACCCATGGTTTGATGGCGCGCGCTGGTGGCCAACGCCTGCGCCAGCCGGTCCAGCAGCAAGCGGCGATTGGGCAGTTTCGTCAGGGGGTCATAAAAAGCCAGGTTTTTAATCTGGTCTTCGGCGCTCTTGCGCGCCGTGATGTCAGTGAACGTCGCGACGTAATTTGCCACCACCCCTGCCGCGTCTTTGACAGCGCTGACACTTAACCACTCCGGATAGACTTCACCGTCTTTGCGCCGGTTCCAGATTTCGCCCTGCCACGCGCCAGTCAGGGCAATGCTGTCCCACATGGCTCTGTAAAAAGCCACATCGTGCCGGCCCGAGGCCAGCACACGCGGATTCTGCCCCACCACCTCGGCCGCGCTGTAGCCGGTGATCTGGGTAAACGCCTGATTAACCCGCAAAATCAAACCCTGGGCATTGGCCACCGTGGTGCCTTGCTGTGACTCAAAGGCAGTAGCGGCGATGCGCAGCTCGGCTTCGGCCTGTTTGCTGAAGCTAATGTCGCTGATCACGCAAACAAGAAAACGCCCGTTGCCGTTGGCATCTTCAAAGCTGCGGCAGGTCAGGTCACCCCAAAATTCAGAGCCGTCGTCACGGCAGTAAATGCGCTGTACGTTTGAGCTGTCGATGGTGTTGTCCAGCAGCGCCAGCATATTGCGGTAGCCTGCCTCGCGCATATCAGGGCGCAGCAAAGACACGTAATCCCGCCCCAGCAGGGACTGCACCGTGGTGCCATACATATCGGCCATGCGCTGATTGACCTGGGCCAGATGCTCTTGCGCATCAATCACAAAAATCGCCACGCTGGCCGTATCAAAAACCTGCTGGACAAACAGCTCACGCACACTCAATTTGCCCAGCAATTGATTGAAGCCGGTAATCAACTTGCCGATTTCATCGCACCGCGTCACCGGCAAGGGCTGCGGCAGTTGGTCTGATTCCGAATACTTTGACAACGCGTGCACCGCTTGTAGCATGGGCGCGAGTTCGCGCTTGAGCAGCCACCAAAGCACCACACCAGCCAGCAGCGTAAACATCAACATGGCCACCAGCATGCGGTTCTGCAAACGGTCAATCGGTGCAAATGCCTCTGCGCTGGGCAGCACCACCGCCAACACCCAGCCCGCCGAGGGCACGCCTTTGTCAGCCGCAAAAATCTGCTGCCCTTTGGGGTTCTGCATGAGTGCAGTGCCCTCGTGACCGTTGACAAATTGATCCAGCGTGGGGTTGCTGCCAGGCGCTGGCAAAGGCTCCAGCATGCGGGATTTGTCGGTGGCGGTCACCACCAGCCGGTGCGCGGCATCCACCACCACATAGCCACCGCTGTCACCGTAGCGCTGGCTGACGTACGAGTCCAGAAAATTGGGCTTGCTCAAATCGGTCACACCGGCCAACACCCCAATCACCTGCCCCGATGATGCACGAATGGGCACGCTGATCATGAACTCGGCAAAGCCCTTGCTTTTGGAGACGTGGGGTTTGCCAACCGTGGTCTGCCCCTTGAGCGATCCCAAAAAATAATCGCGGTCGGCGTAGTTGATGCCAACCCGCCCGGTCTCCAGCGGCAGCTCGGCCACGGCTGTGCCGTCAGGCTGGTAGGCTACGACCCCACTGTTGAACAAGGCCAAAAACACATGCCGCTGCTGCAAATGCGCTTGCAGCGCAGACCGCTCGCTCAGCATGGCCGGGGTCACATCGGTAGCGACCCTTTCCAGTGCCTGGATGCGGCTGCGCAGGTCGCGGTCTATATCAGCCGCCACCAGCGTGGCGGTGGACAGTTGCTGGTCGCTGAGCACATCTTTCAGGTCGCCCCGAAGCATGGCACTGACATAAAACGACAGTGCGGTCATGCACACATAGACCGAACCCACCACAAAAACCGTGATGCGGGTTTTGATGGAAAGGGTACGTAGCCAGGACCAATTCATGGGGACAGCTTCACCAATGCATCATCGGCACTGCGCAGCAACACACCCAGACTCCTGGCAACCGACCCAAAGGACAGATTGAGCATATTTTGTCTCGCCCGCAAACATCAAAAGCAGCCCGTGGCAATTTGATATTCGTCATTTTTTTGCGTTTGTCAATTTCCAACGGCTGCATCGTAGCGGCAAAAAGTCATCGAATGGGTAGGGGAACCTTGACATCTCGAGTATCGTAAACCCTAACCCTGTCGATCACATGGTCAATTTTTGTCATGTCAGCCAACCCCGCTTGCACCTAAACAGCGCCGAAGGCGCGCCTAATGGACAATCTGGGTTTAACCGAGAAAATCCATTAGGCGGGTCTTCGACCCTGCACAGCGACTGGCGGCCGATTTGCGGTCATTTTGGACGGTCATTCGTTGTTCATAGCTGAGCTATGAACGCCTCACGCCCGCCCAAACTGCCTCGCAACTCGCCTCGCCATCCATCTGTGCCCTAATGGATTTTCTCGGTTTAATGCTACCTTTGACCGATCGTCTATGTCCAACAATCGCCCTTTTATCGACGTGGCTGTCATCATGCAGCGTCTGGCCAACACCGGCCCCGGTGCGCGCTGGCAGCCCTGGCGCTGGGAGCTGTCTGACGTGGTCGAGCAGCAGTCAGGTTTTACCGCAGAACCCCGTTTGTTGTATGAAAACGAGAGCACCCAGCGCTGGATTCACGGGGGTTTTCGGGTTGAATTGTTCAAGGACGATGCCGAGGGCTATTACTTGAATGCCAGCACCGACGTGCCGAGCTGGTTCGTGCTTTGGCGCATGGAAGACGAGCCCAGTGTGGCTCCCGAGCCGATCGCACGACCGCTGATTGCCACCTTGAGCTACTACGACGCGGGTCGCTGGCTGGACGCGCAGGAAACGGTGGAACAGGTGCCCGCGCCAGCGCAGGTGCTGGCTTGGCTGGCGGCGTTTGTCGATGCGCATTACGTGATTGAGCCCAAAAAGCGCAAGCGCCCGGATAGCTTTCGGTCGCTGACCGACCGCTTTGGCAACCCGGCGTCGGTCAGCACACTAAAAAAATTTGGCGGAGGTGACGCCGGTGAGGGTGGCATGGGCGGTGCCGGTGGTGCAAAAAATGTCGGAGGACAGTGTGGCTGAAGGCTTTTTGGGCCGTTGGTCAGAGCGCAAGCAGGCGCAACGCGCGGGGCAGCCGTTGGCTGATACGGATGTCAAGCCAAAATCGGTTGTAGCGCACGCCACTGCTGCGCAAGTAGCTACAGTTTGCGTATCAAAAATGCCGGCTGACGGACCGCCTGTTGGCGCATCCGCCGTCGGTGCACCGGCCCACGCCCAGCCAGAGGCGGTGGTCGCGTCCGCGCCAGCGCCTACGCTGGACGATGTCAAGGCGCTCACCCCCGACGACAGCTTTGCCCGCTTTGTGGCGCCCGACGTATCGCCCACAGTGCGCAACGCCGCCATGAAAAAACTCTTTGCCGACCCGCATTACAACCTGATGGACGGGCTCGACATTTACATTGATGACTACAGCCTGCCCAGTCCGCTGCCGGCAACGATGCTGCAAAAAATGGCCAGCGCCCAGTTTATGAAACTGGTCGATGAGCCCGAAACCCCGGCCGCTGACAATACGCTATCACCTGCCCTTTTGCCAAACCCGGAAATCCACCATGACCACCCTGATCTGCGACTGCAACCAGACCATGCCGCTGGACGCGCGCTCGTTGAGCGCGAGCCTGAACCAGCCGCTGACGCTGCACAGCAGCCTGTGCCGCCGCCAGGCGGCTGAGTTTTTACAAGCCGCCGCCGGTGGCGACGAATTGGTGGTGGCCTGCACGCAAGAGCAGCGCCTGTTTGGTGAACTGGCCGAGCAGGCCGGCGCCAGCGCGCCGATCAAGTTTGTCAATATCCGGGAGACCGGTGGCTGGAGCCGCGACGCGGCTCAGGCCAGCCCAAAAATTGCCGCCTTGCTGGCGGCAGCGAACCTGCCCGAGCCCGACCCGGTGGCGACCGTTACCTACCAGAGTGCCGGGCGTGCCCTGCTCATCGGCGCGCTGGACGCGGCTGAGCGCGCCGCCGAACTGTTAGGCGATGCCGTGGATGCCACGCTGTTCACGCAAGGACCGGGCGATGCCGGTGCTGGACAAGAACGCCGCTACCCGGTATTGGGCGGGCAGATTCAGAGCTTGACGGGCTGGCTGGGCGCATTCGAGCTGAGCTGG
The DNA here is from genome assembly GCA_028711355.1 of Rhodoferax sp. GTDB lineage: Bacteria > Pseudomonadota > Gammaproteobacteria > Burkholderiales > Burkholderiaceae_C > Rhodoferax. The sequence goes on along the minus strand of JAQTSL010000154.1, from coordinate 2,275 downwards.
CAACAGACCAACCCGATTGATTTGGACCTGTGTACCCGCTGCAACGCCTGCCTGGGCGCCTGCCCGCAAGATGCCATTGGGCTGGATTACCAGATTGACCTGAAGGCTTGCGACGACCACCGCGCCTGCGTCAAGGTCTGCCAGGTGGCGGGTGCCATTGATTTCAACCGCACGCCGCAGACGCAATCTGAAACCTTTGACTTGGTGCTTGACCTGCGTGCCAGCCCGGCTTTTACCCAGCACGCCAAGCCGCAGGGCTATCTGCATTGGGGCGGGCGTGACCTGGGGGCGCTGTTGCAGTGGCGCGACTTGGTGGGCGAGTTTGAAAAACCCAAGTTTTTTGCCTACCAGCAAAAGCTGTGTGCCCACAGCCGCAACGAACAAGTGGGCTGTAGCGCGTGCATCGAGGTGTGCTCGGCCAACGCCATCAGCAGTGGTCTCGCCACCGCTGATGGCGTTGGCCCCCTCAGAGGGCAGCGCGCACACGCAGTGGCAAGCCTGGGGGCCAACGATCTGCGGCAACAGATCAAAGTCAACCCGAACCTGTGCGTGGGCTGCGGCACCTGTAGCACGGTCTGCCCGACTGGGGCGATCGCCTACGCTTACCCGCGCGCGGCCGACCAGGGCGTGAAGCTCAAAACCCTGCTTGCCACTTACCAGCGCAGCGGTGGCAAAGATGCGGCGCTGCTGCTGCACAGCCAGGGCCAAGGCGCGGCGCTTTTGGGCGACCTGGGCCGTGCGGCGCAGCTTGAAAAACGTCAGAAGGACGGCACGCACGGCGTACCGGCGCGGGTGTTGCCGGTGCCGCTGTGGCACACGTCATCGACCGGGCTGGAGCTGTGGCTGACGGCGGTGGCCTATGGTGCGTCCAACGTGTGGGTCTTACTCACCGACGAAGAAGCGCCGCAGTACGCCGTGGCGCTGGGCGAACAGATGGCGGTGGCGCAAGCGATTCTGAACGGTCTGGGTTACGCCGGTGAACATTTCAGGCTGCTACAGGTGCGCGACGCGCGCGACCTGGCGGCGCTGGACTTGGCCCTGCGCACTGTGCCCGCGCAAACACCCGCGCGCCGCGCCAGCTTTGCGGTGCAGGCCGACAAGCGCACCACGCTGGAGCTGGCGCTGGAGCATCTGATCGCACAGGCCCCGATCCCGACCTTGACCCAACGGCGGGAACGGGCGCTACCGGATGGCACCGAGTTGGCGGTGATCGCTTTGCCGGGCATGGGCTCGCCGCTGGGGGCGCTGGCCATCAACAAGGATGCGTGTACGCTGTGCCTGAGCTGTGTGGGCGCCTGCCCGGCCAGCGCGTTGGCCGACAACCCGGCGGCACCGCAATTGCGCTTTATCGAGAAGAATTGCGTGCAATGTGGTCTGTGTGTGACCACCTGCCCGGAGCAAGCGTTGCGCCTGCTGCCGCAACTGTCGTTAAGCCCGCAGCGCAAAGAGTCGGTGGTCTTGAATGAGATGCAGCCCTACGCTTGCGTGCGCTGCGGCAAGCCGTTTGGCACACTCAAGGGCATCGAGGCGATGCTGGACAAACTGGCCGGCCACAGCATGTTTCAGGGCGGCGCTTTGCAGCGCCTGAAAATGTGCGGCGACTGCCGCGTCATCGACCTCTACTCGGCCGACAACGAAATCAAAATTACCGATATCAAATCATGATGCCCCTGCCCGATTCCGCCACCAGCAGCGCGCTCGACGAAGAGACCGCACGTTCAGAGCTTTATGGGCTGCTAGCGCCCGTCTATTATGCGCGTCCAGCTCCCGAATGGCTAGCGTTGCTGCGTGCCTCAGTGACCGAAACCCCGGCCGCTGGGGCGTTTCTGGAGGCACCCTGGTGCGCCTTGGTGGCGCAGGCGCGCGCGTTGACCGACGCACAGATTGACGCCGAGTTTGACGCGCTGTTTGGCGGTGTCGGCAAGCCCGAGGTGTATTTGTACGCGTCGCATTACCTCAGCGGCTTTCTGAACGAAAAACCGCTGGCACGTCTGCGCACTGAGCTGGCCGCACTCGGTCTGGCGCGCGACGAGGCCATGAGCGAGACCGAAGACCACATTGCCTACCTGTTTGAGGTGATGCGTTATCTGATTGCCGGTGATGACGCTGCGGTAGCCAACCTGACGCGCCAGCAAGCGTTTTTTGCCGCGCAGATTCAACCCTGGGTCAACCTTTTGTGCGACGCGCTGGCGCAGCACCCCAAGGCACGCTTTTACGCGGCGCTGGCCGAGCTGACGCGGGCCTTTATGAACGTCGAGGCGCAGGGCTTTGATCT
>JAQTSL010000153.1 GCA_028711355.1 Rhodoferax sp. | reverse complement strand
GGCATCCATGTACCACCACCTGCTGCTCAGAGAGGTCGAGTCGGCGGCAAACGACGTCGCGCTGGTAGAACACGTCCTGGGTTCCCACCCACATTTCCAGTGCGCCACCAGCGCGCGGGGCGGCCACGGCCACGCGCGGCTCGATCGGCGCATGGGCTGCCATGGGAATGTCGATGCGCAGATCGACGTCCCAGCGCCCGTCCGGCACGGCAGCATCGTTCACGTACTTGTCGCGCCGCGCCCGTTCGGCCATCCGGCGGTCGATGTCAACCGCCTTCGCGATGGCATCCGGGTTGGCAGCGCCATCCACCGCCCAACGCATCTTCAGCTCCTGTTCGATACGGTCCAGGGCACCGGGTGTGCGTGCAACGATGCCCAGGCCTTCGCTGGCACTCATCTGGAGTGTTTTTTTTCGCACCAGCGCGATGAAGCCCGGCACTTGCCGGGCAGCGGCCTCATCCAGCGCCTGAAGGCGTGAGCCGATTTCGGGCGGCACCGGCGCGCGCAGCACACGGCCATACACCATACCCGCCAGACGAACGTCACTGGCAAAGAGCGGCTGGCCAGTGACGATGGCCTGACCCTGCTCCATCGGCACAGAGCGGCCGACCCACGAACCCCGACCGGACAAGGACCGCAGTTGCTCCCGGGGGTAATCCCTGGCTTCGAGCTGGCCCGCAAGTTGCCGATTACTCAGTGCGTCGCGCAAGGTGGCACAGGCACGCGCCAGCGGCAAGGCGTAGTCCATGACCGATTCGCTGCCCACGGTGGATCGCACCCGGTCGATCTTGTCGGTGCCGTGCATCTGCACCGTCAACTGATCCAAACCCACACCGAGTTCATCGCAGGCAATCTGCTTGAGCGCTGTCAGGATGTTCTGGCCCATTTCCACCCGTGGCACGGTCAAGGTGTAGCGGCCCGCCTGGTGGCTGATCCAGCTCAGGCCTGCTGTCGCGTCTGGGGATGGCCTCTTGGGAATCACCGGGAAGCTGGCGAAACCGGGCAGGAAGCTGACACTCAGCAGCGCTCCCGCACCGACCAGCAGGCGGCGACGATTGACCGGTATGGCTGTCATGAACCCTCCGCGATTTGCAAGATGGCCTTGCGCACCCGTGGCTGCGTGCCGCACCGGCACAGGTGACCCGACAGGGCCTCGTCGATCTGTGCCTCAGTGGGCTTTGGCGTGCGGTTCAGCAGCGCGACCGTGGCCAATATCTGGCCCGATTGACAGTATCCGCATTGGGGAACAGACGCGCTGAGCCACTTCTGTTGCACAGGATGCAACTTGTCCTGACTGGCCAGTCCTTCGACGGTTGTCACCTGTCGGCCCACGACTGCTGAAACCGGCGTGAGGCAACTGCGCACAGGCTCGCCATCGAGCAGCACGGTGCACGCACCACACAGGCCAGCCCCACACCCGTACTTTGCCCCCACCAACCCCAACGCTTCACGAAGCACCTGAAGCAGTGATTCTTCTTGCCAGGCGTCCGGGATGGGCACCAACCTGCCATTCACATTGATCTGCATAAATACCCCTTGAAACCAAAAGTGGTGTCAATGTACAGAGCCTTCTCTCAAGTGTATTGAACATACGCGCCAAATCCTGATATCTGTTTGCCTGCTCAAGCGCAGGTTTGGTCAAGCCGTTCTTGACCCGAATTGGACCAACTGCAATTTTTGCCGGTTAACCGTCGAGCGATGCGCTCCAGCGCGCGTCCCACGCGCCGCCGCGCAACTTTTCTGTGTCGCGCCGGTCGCGTTTGGTGGGGCGGCCTTGCGCCAGCGTCAATGCCGGCTCGGGGGCCAGGCGGCGCTGCTCGGCGGCTTGCAGGCGCTGCTCGATGGATTGCGCCGTTTCCTGGTAGCCCGCTACGGCCTGGCGGTGGGTGACTTGCTGGACGTAGTGGGCAGTGCTCTGGGGGGCGAAATGGTCACCACCACGGTGGAGGGGCGTGAGCGTTTTGGGGTCTGGGTCAAGAGCGGTGCCGACAAGCGCCACGTCACCGCTCGCGAGGAAATGCAGCGCATGTTCCAGGCTTCCGGGCTCCTGCAAGCTGACCAGGTTCCAGTGGCTAACACCACCTGGGCCGATATCGACGAACGCACCTTCGCCCGTTATGTCGAACGCCGCTACAAGCAAAGCCAGCAACAAACTGGTCTGGCGCTGCCGGCCTTATTTGAAAACCTCAAGCTGGCAAGCGGCGGCGTACCCAATCTGGCTGGCATCTTGCTGTTCGGCAAAAATCCCGAAAGGCATCTGCACGTTTGCATGGTTGCTGCTGTTTGCTTTCCGGGCACCAAACTTTCCGACAGCCGTTACCTTGACAGCGAAAACATACAAGGCTCCATTGAGGAGCAATACCAGCGCGGCTTGGCCTTCATCAAGCGCAACCTGCACCATGTGCAGGGCGACCAGGGCTTTAACAGCCTGGGGCTGCTGGAAGTTCCCGAAGAAGCATTCGTCGAATTGCTAGTCAACGCCCTGGTGCATCGGGACTTTTTCACCAGCGCCACCATCCGCCTGTTTGTCTTTGCCGATCGCGTTGAAATCATCAGCCCCGGCCCGCTGCCCGACAGCCTGACGCCTGAACAAATCCGCACAGGCCGATCGGACCGCCGCAACAAGGTGCTGGCCGAACACGCCGCCAACATCCTGCCGTATCGCGGCCTGGGCACCGGCATCCCAAGGGCGCTGGGTGCCTGGCCGAAGATCGACTTGCTCGATGAGCGCGAAGCGAATCAGTTTCGGGCGGTGGTGTGGCGTCCCGTTGCTGCACAGAACACCCAACCATTACCAGGGAAGTACCGGGGAAGTACCGGGGAAGTCACCCCCGAAGTCACCCCCGAAGTCACCCCCGAAGTTATGAAGATGCTGGCGGTGCTGACAAGCGAGATGACGCGTGCTGAGATCATGACCAAGCTCGGTCTTAAAGATGAAAAACATTTTCGTGAGTTTTACCAGCAGGCAGGTATTGCGCTAGAGGTGATCGAGATGACCATCCCCGGCAAACCGCGCAGCAGCAAGCAGCGCTACCGCATCACTGACTGCGGACTGGCGCTGCTGGCCGACAAGAACAACGAGGAACCCAAGCAGTGATTCAGAAAAACACAAGAGGATTGGCATGAGTGAGGTTGTCAGGCTGTATCAGTACAAAAGCCTGCTGAGTGATCGGCGCGCGGTCTCAGCCGATGATCTGATGGCTGCGCTTGAGATCTCACGCGCCACCTTCAAGCGCGACATGGCCAAGCTGCGCGACCAGTTGCATGTGCCCATTGAGTTCAACCGCGAGCTGGGCGGCTATCAATTGGAGCCTGGTCACAGCGTCAGCGAGCTACCCGGTCTTTGGTTCAGTCAGCAAGAGATTCTGGCGCTGGTCACCATCCAGCAATTGATGCAACAACTTGAGCCCGGCCTGCTGGGCGCAAAGCTGCACCCGCTACAAGACCGTCTGACCCAATTGATGGACAAGCACGGTTTGGCCAGCCAAGACGTGGCCAAACGCATCCGCATCGTGCATGCCGGCAAGCGCATCGTCATCGCCAAATCGTTCGAGGCAGTGGCCGCCGCCACGCTGGCGCGCAAGCGGCTAAAAATATGGCATTTCAGTCGCCAAAACGGCAAGACGACCGAGCGCGAGGTGTCGCCGCAACGCCTGGTGCATTACCGCGACAACTGGTATCTGGACGCCTGGTGCCACCTGCGCGATGACGTTCGCAGCTTCAGCATTGATGCCATTACCGGGTTTGAAGTTCTGAACACTGCCGCTAAAGAGCTGGCGCCCAAGCGCATTGACGAGGCGGTTGGTGCCGGTTATGGCATCTTTGGCGGCGCACCCAAAGCCTGGGCCACACTCAAATTCACGCCGGAGCGGGCGCGCTGGGTGGCCGGTGAAACCTGGCACCCGAACCAACGCAGTTTTACCGAGGTCGATGGCAGCTACGTGCTGGAGATTCCGTATTCCGACGAGCGCGAATTGATGGGCGACCTGTTGCGCTTTGGGGCGGATGTGGAAGTGCTGGCACCGCCCGACTTGCGCTGCCGAATCAAAAGGGCGTTGTATGAGGCGGCGGGCAAGTATGTGTGAAATCCATTCTGCTGCACGAACGTGGTTACAAGAGACTGTCCAATCGTAAATCGCCATGCCTAACACAGTCAACTTCTACAACGATAACGCCGCCGATTTTTTCGCGGATACGGTGAACGTTGATATGGACGATTTGCACGCTCGATTCCTGCTGCACATCCCGGACGGCGGGTTGATCTTGGATGCCGGGTGCGGTTCTGGACGCGATAGCAAAGCTTTCCTGGCGGGAGGTTACCGCGTCAGAGCATTTGATGCATCCCCAGCACTTGCTCAGATGGCATCAGGTCTGATTGGGCAACCCGTCGCAACACGGACCTTCGGCCAAGTAGCAGAGATCGCTTGTTACGACGGTATTTGGGCTTGCGCTAGCCTGTTGCATCTTCACCAATATGAAGTGGCCACTGCGTTGGAACGACTGCGCGTGGTGACCAGTGACTACCTGGACGTGACCGATCCAGACGCACTACGCCTGTTGATGTTGTTGCAGGAACAGGGCGCACAAGTTCGCGTATTCGAAGCGCGAGGATCAAGCTTTCATATGAAGGCGTACCTCTTTGCGCGTTTCGTCGGTGATGTTCACTTGCATGGCACTGCCTTTATTGGTTCGAGCAACATCAGTCGGCAGGCGCTTACTGATGGTTTGGAGTGGAACTATCGGGTCGACTACCCCGGCGATGACGGTTTTTTTGAAGCTCGTGCCCGATTCGAGGCTATTTTCAGACACCCCAAAACGGTGCCTTTGACGGACAGTTGGATCGACAGTTACGAGGCGCGTCGCGTCGCGCCGCAACGGCCTGTTGCACCGGGCAGCGAGGAAAAAGAGGCGGCACCGAATCCAACTCCTGTGCAGATTGAGGCGCTTGAAGCCTTGGCGCAAACGCGCGTGGACGGTTATCGTCGTGGCCTTGTGGTTCTGGCTACCGGACTTGGCAAAACATGGTTGGCGGCTTTCGACGCGCAGCAAATGGGTGCGCGCCGCGTGTTGTTCGTCGCACACCGGGAGGAAATTCTTAACCAAGCTGCGGAAACCTTTCTCCGCATTCGGCCACGCGCCCGCGTGGGATTTTTCATGGGTCAGGTGCGAGATACCCAAGTCGATATTCTCTGCGCTTCCGTGCAGACGCTGGGTCGCCTTTCACATTTGTCGCGGTTTTCACCGCAGCATTTCGACTACATCGTCGTCGATGAGTTTCACCACGCCGCAGCGGCAACCTATCGGCAATTGCTGAAACACTTTGCGCCGCAGTTTTTGATCGGTTTGACCGCGACCCCAGACCGAACAGATCAGTCCGACATCCTTTCCCTGTGCGATGACAACCTGGTTTATAGCTGCAACCTGTTTGCTGGCGTGTCAGCGGGGTTGCTTGCACCATTCCACTATTTCGGCATTTGGGATGAGTCGGTCAACTACAAAGAAATCCCTTGGCGAAATGGCCGGTTCGACCCTGAGCAGTTATCCAACAAACTAGCCACCTTGGCACGGGCTCGCCATGCGCTCAAACAGTGGCGCGATAAAGCGCAGCAGCGCACTTTGGCTTTTTGCGTCTCCGTCCGCCATGCCGATTACATGGCCGAACAGTTTCGAAAAGACGGCATTGCCGCCGCTGCCGTGTACTCCGGATCTGAGATGAGCCGAGGCGACGCACTTGCTCAACTGTCCGACGGAAGACTACAGGTTATTTTTTCGGTTGATTTGTTCAGCGAAGGTGTTGACCTACCCGCCATCGATACGATCTTGATGCTGCGACCGACGGAATCCAAAATCCTCTTTTTGCAGCAACTCGGACGTGGCCTGCGGCGAGCTGATGGCAAGGAAAAGTTGGTCGTGCTCGATTTCATTGGCAATCACCAAAGCTTCTTGCACAAGCCCCAAGCCTTGGCTCAGATTGGTGCGGGCTACCGTGATCTTGCGGTTTTCGCCCGACAGGTCGAGACCCAACAATTGGCGCTACCGCCAGGCTGCTTCATCAACTATGACATTGCGCTGATTGAGTTTCTCAAGTCGTTGGACAGCAATGGCATTGCCCAGGAATACGAAGCTTTGAGAGCAGCGCTAGGTCGCCGCCCGACATTGGCTGAGTTCTACCGGTCTGGTGCCAATATCAAACGCGCGCTACAGCAATACGGCAGTTGGTTCGAGTTCATCAAGGCCATGAGTGATCTCGGAGACGATGAAGTCCCAGTTGCCACAAATTTTCGAAACTTTCTGCGCGAAGTCGAAATTACCGCAATGACCTTGAGTTACAAGATGGTGCTGCTTGACGCTTTTCAGGAATTAGACGGCTGGCGCACACCACCATCGCTATCGACCCTAGCGCGACGGGCGTGGCAGGTGATGCAGCGCCGTCGCCCATTGTTATCAGACTTGCCGGAAAAGTTGCGCGACACAGCCGACGGCACATCAGATGCCTGGCAACGTTATTGGCGCGAGAACCCTGTCAATGCCTGGGTTGGTGGCAACACCAAGATCTCAGCACAGGCGTATTTCAAGGCTGACGACCAGCAGTTCGAGCCAACTTTCTTTGTGAATGAGACAGACCGCAATATTTTGGCGACGCTGGTACAAGAACTGATTGATTACCGCCTGGCTTCCTACCAAGTGCGCAAAGCCGCCGCAACGGACGGCAGCAACGTCATCCCGTTCCCGCAAAGGAAGGACTTACGCACCGAGCTGGCTTATTTCCCTGATCTCAAGATTGCCTGTGGCCATTTCCAGGCATCTTCCAGCGAAGCAACAGAGCATCGCAGGCTGGGCGAGAGCTACGGTCGGATTGATCCAGCGCGCCATTTCATCGCCCGTGCAACTGGCAACTCGATGAACGGCGGTAAAAACCCAATTCGTGATGGCGACTACTTGCTTCTTGAACTCGTGAGCCCAGCAAATGCTGGCTCCATTACCGGCAGCGTTATGGCCATTGAGCAGCAAGACGACTCGGATGACAACCAGTATTTGCTCCGTGCGGTCACCAAAGGGCCTGATGGTGCCTATGTTCTTAAAGCCAACAATGCTGAGTATCACGATATCATTGCCACGGATGGGATGCGAACGCTGGCCCGGCTGAAGGCGGTGGTCGATCCGCTTGAATTGGAGGTCGGGCACAGCTTCATACGCGAAGAAATCCCGGCGCTGTTCGGTGAGCAGTTCAATCCGGGCAACTGGAACCTTGGTCATGTCTCTCTTGACGCGCAAAAAGTCCAAGTGCTATTGGTGACGCTGAACAAGCAAGGGCACGCCGACGCGCATCACTATGTTGACCATTGGATTGATGAAAGAACATTTCATTGGCAAAGTCAAAACGCCACCACACCGGAAAGCAAGCGCGGCCAGCAGGTCATCCAGCACGAAAAATTGGGGTTCGCCATTCATTTGTTTATTCGGGAGCAGAAGTTACAGGGCGGCAAGGCCGCACCGTTCGTCTATTACGGCAAGGCGCGTTATCGAAGCCACACCGGTAGCTCGCCGATGAGCGTCGTGTTAGAGGTCGAAAGTTGAGTGCAAATGTCGGATTATTCAATGCTGGAGGCGCTGACCCCAAACCGCTGCACAATGATGTCGAGCTGGTTGATAAATCCCCGGGCGATGCGTCAGAGCATCCGCTCCAACAACTTCGCCGTACTGCCTGAAAACACCCACTCCAAATGCACCCGAGCCCGCGTCAGCCCAACGAATAGCAGCCTGCGGTTCATGGTGTCCAGTTGCGCCAGATCGCATTCGGTCAGCACCACCGCCGCTGCGGCCTGTCCCTTGAAGCGGCGCACAGAATCAATCAGCAGTTGCCCGTCAGTCCAGATTGGCGCGCCGCCCGAATCAAATTGGCCGGTGAAGTGGCGCAGTGTCCACGGCCCCAGTCTGTCCAGCCGCTGTAGTAGCGAGCGCTCACGGCCCCGCATGCTGACGACCGCGATGTCGTCCAGGCCGAAGCCGCGTTGCAGGCAACGCTCAACCGCTCTGACGGTGCACGGCACTATCCTCTCTTGCGCCTCATAGACGATAGGGTCAGGGCATCTCGCCCTCGTGTGCACAGAGTGCCTCCACCTCTGTTGTGGTGAGGCGCAGCCCGTTGATAAGCGTTAGTGCAACATTCGTTCTGTAATTTCAAGAACCGTTGACCTTGGTGGTACCCGGTTATTCTGGTTTTTGGAATTTTTTGAATCAAGGCCCCTGCCAGGGCCGCCGGCAGGCACCCCCCGGTTGTG
>JAQTSL010000152.1 GCA_028711355.1 Rhodoferax sp. | reverse complement strand
GACCCGGATACCTCGGGCCACCAGTTCCTTGCACATTTTTGGTCAGCCGTATTCCTGCTTGACTTCGGCGTGGATGGCACGGATGTGTACCAGCAGGGCTTCGTCGCTGATGCGTTTGCTGGCCCCCGGCTTGCTGGGCTTGCTGGTGTCTTTGCGCCGCCAGTGCTCGAAGTAGCCACTGGCGCTGACTTCCAGCACTTCGCACGTCAACGTGCCCGGCCAGCGGGTCTTGTGCTTGGCTATCCAGGCGTACTTCACAGCGCTTCCCGCGCGAAGTACGCCGTCGCTTTTTTTAAGATGTCGCGCTCCATCTTCACTCTGGATAACTCCGCACGCAGTCGGGCCAGTTCCATTTGTTCTTGACTGACAGGCTTGTCGCCTGCGCCCGCGAGTTGCCCTTTCGCGCTGAGTCGGACCCAGTTTCCCAGCGTCTGCATCGGCACGCCCAGTATCTTGGCTGTCACAGGTACTGCCTGCCCCCCCTTTAACCAGCCTGACTGCTTCGAGCTTGTATTCCAGGGTGTATTGCCCACGCGCTTGTCCATCGTTCCTCTTGCCCATTTCGTAATCTCCAATGTCTGAATTTAATCATCAGCTATGGAGTCCGTTTTTCGGGGGCAAGATCAATCCTCCACAAACGCTTCTTCGCGCTTCTTCTTGATCGAGGGCAGCAGCACGATTACCAGCAGCAGCACACAGACTGCCAGCAAGCTGGCTGACAGCGGACGCGTCACAAACACGCTCCAGTCACCGCGTGACAGCAGCAACGCTCGGCGCAGGTTTTCTTCCATCATCGGCCCCAGAATAAGTCCCAGCAGCAAGGGCGCTGGTTCAGCTCCCAGCTTGTAGAAAATGTAGCCGATCACGCCAAAAAGGCCCACGATCCAGATGTCCCAGGTGTTGTTGTTGGTCGAATAAACACCAATCGCGCAAAACAGCACAATCGCCGGGAACAGGAAACGGTAAGGCACGGTTAGCAGCTTAATCCAGATCCCGATCAAAGGTAGGTTCAGGATCACCAGCATCGCGTTGCCAACCCACATCGAGGCAATCAGGCCCCAGAAGAGTTCCGGGTTGCTGGTCATGACCTGCGGACCGGGCTGGATGTTGTGAATTGTCATGGCGCCCACCATCAACGCCATCACGACGTTCGATGGAATGCCCAGCGTCAGCAGCGGAATGAAGGAAGCCTGTGCCCCGGCATTGTTAGCCGCCTCGGGACCTGCGACACCGCGGATATTGCCCTGGCCGAAAGGCACTTCGCCGGGTCGGCCTCTGACTTTTTTCTCGATGGTGTAGGACGCAAAGGCAGACAGCAAGGCGCCACCGCCCGGCAGGATGCCCAGCGCACAACCGAGCGCCGTGCCGCGCAACACGGCAGGCGTCATGTCGGTGAAGTCCTGCTTGGTCGGGAACAAGCCCTGCACCTTGACGTCAAACACCTCGCGGTGGATCTCGCGCTGTGCCAGGTTACTGATGATCTCACCATAACCAAAAATACCCATCGCAATGGCAACAAAACCAATGCCGTCGGTCAACTCGGCCACATCAAAACTGAAGCGTGCCACGCCAGAGTTCACGTCGGTGCCCACCAGACCGAGCAACAGACCGAGCAAAATCATGCCGACCGCCTTGAGCAGGGAGCCCGATGCCAGCACCACGGCGCCAATCAGGCCAAGCGTCATCAGGGCAAAATATTCGGCCGGACCAAACTTGAAGGCCAGTTCGGTCAGCGCCGGAGCAAAGGCGGCGAGCATCACGGTACCCACACAACCCGCAAAAAATGAACCCAGGCCGGCAGCGGCCAGCGCCGGCCCCGCTCGTCCTTTCTTAGCCATCTGGTAACCGTCAAGGCAGGTGACGACGGATGAAGATTCACCGGGCAGATTCACCAAAATAGCGGTGGTGGAGCCGCCATACTGGGCTCCATAGTAAATGCCGGCCAACATGATCAGTGCCGACACCGGAGGCAGCGCATAAGTGGCGGGCAGCAGCATGGCAATGGTGGCTGCCGGGCCGATGCCGGGCAGCACGCCGATCAAGGTTCCCAGCAGACACCCGACCAATGCGTACAAGAGATTGATAGGCGTGAAGGCCACGCCAAAACCCAAGTATAAATTTGCAAACAAATCCATTTTGTTTTCCTCAGCCGGTAATGAAATCAGGCCATACCGGGAACTGCAACTTCAGCGCCAGCACGAAAACCAGATAACTGCCAACAGCCAAAACGGTTGCCAGGATGAGGGTCGTCTTGAACTTCCAGTCGGCTTGGGCCATGCTGGCAATGAAAGTCAATGCGTAAATCGCGACAATCATGCCGAAGGCGGGCAGATTGATACTGGGCAGACCCGCCAGCAAAAGGCCGAACACGACGTTGGCGGCAATGATGTAGAACAGCGGCCGCCAGGCCCATTTGCCGATCTTGTTGCCGTCGATGGTTTCGATCACCAGCGCCTTGAAAGTGATCACCGCCCCGACAAGGGCCATCAGGATGCCCAGCATCAGCGGGAAATAGCCAGGTTCCAAACGGTCACTCGAACCGACGTTGTAGGTGGTTGAACCCCACGCGAAGGCGATACCGACTCCCATGAACATGAGGCCTGAGTAAAAGTCTTTTTGACTCTTGATATTCATTGTCTGTCTCCTTTATCCGAAATTGTCCATTAGGATTTTTGAGCTTCAAACGTGGCGTTCACGGGCGCCCCGGCGTTAGACCAAACACCAAGATGGCAGCCGAAATGGCGACGAGCGCACGCCACGCGAAGGGTGGTGGTTTCAGAGCATGAACGGTCTGTCGAAAAGCTAGCAGCGCAATGATCAGCCCCAAAATCGCCAAAATCAAACCCGGCAACAACGGAAAACGACCCGGCCCTCCGCTGACAGGTTGGCCCATTGTGTAGTGGTTATTCGCGTACGTTGAGACGAACAGCCCTAGCGCCATCATCAATATTCCACCGAACGGATCACGGTAGTCAATGTGTTTCATGGTTCAGATTTAAATCTCGCTAATGCAGTCAAACTCGAGGCACGCTAAAGGCACAGATTGCGTCTAGGTCAAGAGCAAAACCACCCCTGCAAAGCACGCAAGGAAAATGGTTTCGCTGACCAAAAGAAAGACCGGCCACAGCCCCAGCCTTCCGAGATCGGCCAAGCTGGTTTTGATACCGGCCGCCGAAATTGCGACGACCAGGAACACCAGTGACAACTCATTGGCTAGGTCAATCAGCCGTTTGGGAATTTGCCCTGTGGTATTGAGCAACATCAAGACGATAAAAGCCAGGAGAAACCCGGGTATCAACGGCACTTGGTCGGCAGGCTCTTCCCCGTCAACAACAATGGATTGGGTTGCAGCATCTTTGCGAAAAACGGTTGCGACGACAAGCACCGTCGGCAACAGCATCATCACGCGCATCAACTTCACCACGGTTGCGTTATCAACGACAGCGGTATTGCCCGCAACTGAGAGCAAAGTTCCAGCCGCCACCACTTGAGCTACGTCGTGAATGGTCGCACCAATGAAGACGCCCGCCTGAGCAGGAGAGAAACCAACGACCTGCGTCAGCAAGGGGTAAATAATCATGGCCACCGTGGACAACACCGTGACGCCGACCACCGCCAGCAAAGTGAAACGCTCGTTGTCTTTGGTAAGAGGCAGCACAGATGAGACCGCCAATGCGGCTGACGCACCGCAGATTCCGACCGCACAGCCGGATATCAGCCCTTCCTCCCGACGGCGACCCAAAAAACGCCCCAGCAAAAGTCCCAGGCCGATCGTCAGCAAAACCCCCGTGATGGTCATCACGGCGACCGGCCACCCCAGTGTTTGGATCTGGCCAAAACTGATCCGTGCCCCCAACAAGGCAACCGCCACACGAAGAAGATTGCGCCCACAGAAGTCGATACCGGGCTTCAAGCCTGGATGGCTCGACAGAAAGTGGAAGGTCAAGCCGAACATCAATGCATAGAGCAACTGAGGCCCGCCAAAGTGCTCGCTGACGAACATGGTCGACAAGGCAATCATGGCACACAGAAGCACGCCCCTCATGCTGGCGCGCACCTGCTGCCAGGCAAGAGATGGCTGGACCATGCTCAGCCTGCTGCGACACGGTCGCTCTTGACTCGCTCCCATGCATCTTCGATCCAGTCGCACAGGATGGCTCGTGTCTCCCTTGGATCGATGATGTCCAGGATGCCAAATTTCTCAGCGGTTCGAAAGGGCGACGTCATGTTCAGGTAGAACGCTTCAAGCTCCGAACGCTTTGCAGCAGGATCATCCGCAGCTTCGATTTCCGTCTTGTGCGCCGCCATCACACCACCCTCAATCGGAATGGAGCCCCAACGGGCTGATGGCCATGCAAAGCGGAGATTCAGTGCTTCCCCGTACTTGGGGGCATGCAATGCGCCTGCCATACCAAAGCACCGACGCGTGATGATTGAAACCCAGGGTGATACGCAACGGTGCAGGGCTTCGCTCACCCGGATGGCGCCCAGCAGGGTGCCGCCCACTTCAGCCTCCAGACCGGTCTGATTGCCCGGTTGGTCCACAAAATTGACGATCGGCAATCCAAATTGGCTACAGAGTTTGATGTGCCGCTCCATCTTGTAGGCGGCCTGTAGGGTCATCGCACCCCCTTGTACTTTGGGATCGTTGGCGATCACGCCTACAGGGATGCCATCAAGTCGGGCCAAGGCGGTGATGACTGCCCCCGCTTGCCAGCGCCCGATCTCAAACAGCGAGTCTTGATCCAGAACCGCTTCGAGAATTCGCCGCGGATCGTATATTTTTCTCCGGTCCCTCGGAATCGCATCCTTGAGCCAGTCGTCGGCTCTCTTGGGATCGTCATGGGGCTGCTTGCGGGGTGGCAAGTGAAATACGCTCCGAGGCAGGTAGTCGAGGAAACGCCGCACTTGAAGCAGTGCATCGGCTTCATCGACGGCTTCGTTTTGCACGAGCGCGCTCTTGCGATGAACGCGATAGCCCCCAAGATCGTTCTTGTCGATGCTCTGCCCATACGCTTGCTGAACGACATAGGGCCCGGCAGCCATCACCTGCGCCTGGTCACGAACCATCACACTGAAATGGGACGACAAAACTTTGATTGCCCCCTGGCCAACGCAGGCACCTAGCGCAACAGCGACCACAGGTACGGTATCCAACAAGCTATTTGCGGGCCAAGATGGGTATTCCGGAATCTTGGTTCCGCCAAGCTGCATCAAGAGTTTGACACTGCCTCCAGCCGAGTCCACCAAGCGGACCAAAGGCATTCGAAGCTGATGGGCCAACCGCTCGATGTAAATCCATTTGTCGGCAATGGTTGCTTCTGAAGAGCCGGCGCGAATCGAATAGTCGTCCACATGCAAGGCAAGCTTGCGCCCGTCTATCCGCCCCGTGCCGGTGATGGCATTGGTGGGGTCCAAGCTCTCAAACAAACCTTCCTGGCTGTAATGTCCCTTACCCGCAATCTGGCCATACTCTCGAAAACTGCCGACATCCAGAAGTTTCTCGATGCGCTCACGTGCATTCATGCGCCCGGCGGCCTGGACCTTTGCGAGCGCTGCTGGCCCACCCATGGCACGCACTTGGCTGCGCCGAGACTGCAGCTCACTCAGTTCCACCCTCCATTCACCAGCGGGTTCAAACTGTGGCCAGTTGCTCATCGTGCGACCCCACCCAACGAAGACACCAAGGCCTGCGTCTCTTTCATTTCGTTTTCAAGGTAGCGGCGCGAGTCAGAAAACCCTTTAAAAATGGGTTTGTTGCCAGATCGTTCGACCAATTGCCGCCATTCAGACGATGCGGCCACTTTGGACAAAGCGGTTTCCCAGAAACGAATCTGATCGGCGTCGACGCCGGGGGCAAGCAGCACGCCGTTGTAGCTGACATAGTCGGCCGCAATGCCGAACTCGCGCCACGTCATGACCTCTGCGAGAGGACCCGTGTCGCGGCTGGCACTACAGCTTACCAACATGCGAATCTTTCCTGCCTGTGCCATCGGCACCACTGTCGGTCCAGTTGCCACGGCGACGTCAACGTGTCCCCCCAACAACGCAGCCATTGATTCGCCTGACGACCGAAAGGGCGCCACTGTCAGCTTGGATACATCAATCCCCGCCAGCTTCAGCGGTTTGGCTATGGCCAGGTGCAGGTTCAGCCCGCGCAACGGGGCCACTGCGATCTTCAAAGACGCGGGATCGCGTTGCAATTGCGCCACCAGATCCTGTACCCCTTTGAGAGTCGAACTCTGCGCCACTGCTACCAAGGTCGTTTCCTCAACCATCATGGCCACCGGCACGAACTCTCGAATGTCCGCTTTGAGCACGCCCGTCACCTGCCCCGCAATGCTACCGGTGTGGAAGGTTCCCAACTGATGGCCATCACCCTTGTATTTTTGGAGCGCTTGCAAAGCGAGCAGACCCGCCGCACCCGGTCTGTTTTGTGGGATAACACTGTGGCCCCCTACCAGGTTCAGGGCTTCCAGACTCTTCTGAATTCCGCGCGCGTACAAATCAACCGAGCCGCCGGGGGCCACTCCAATGTTGTAGGTGATAACGCCATTCGGAGCCCAAGCGCTTGCGCGAGCGATGCCGTGAATGGACAGGGCTGCTGCGCTGGTGGCCATCCAGCTCATGGCCTGACGTCGGGTCGGTTGGTTATTTCTCATATCGTCTCCTTAGTTATTAGGTATTTGCACTGCTCGTTGAGCGATCAAGTGATCAATCGCTTCATCACTCATTCCCAGTTCGTCGCGCAAAACTGCGCGGCCGTTTGCACCCAGATCTGGACCGGTGTGCCGGATGGCTCCGGGCGTCAAGGAAAATCTGGGAACGACCCCGGTCTGAGTGGTATGACCCAGGGTTGGGTGTGGCACCGATGCAAGCATCCCTCGCGCTGAAAAGTGTGGGTCTTCGTAGATGTCCTGGATGGTGTAGACCCGTGTCGTGGGTACTTCCGCGTCTCGCAATAACTGCTCCAGATCGGCGGCGTTATAACCGCGCGTCCAGGCAGATACGATGGCGTCGATCGCTTTCATGTTCTCGGGTTTCCCGCGGGCTTGAATGGATTCAAACCTGGGATCGGTCAGCAACCCCGGTTGGCTCATCAGTTGAACCAAGCGGCGCCAGGTCGGCTGACTGTTGGCGGCGATCAACAGCCATCCGCCGTCTGCCGTGGGATACGAGCTATTCGGCGCCATGGAGGGAAGGTTGGCGCCCTCGCGCATCGGGACCGACCCCAGCTTTTCATAAGCCGGGACAACCGGCTCCATCTGGGTATAGGCAGCCTCATAGAGCGCGACGTCAACCACTTGCCCCTTACCGGAGCTTTCGCGTGCGCGCAAAGCAGCCAGGGCGCCAAATGCCGCGTACACCGACGAGAGGTAATCGGTGGTGGCCAATGCAACTCGGGCTGGTGGACGATCTGGATCACCCGTCAAATGGCGAACCCCTGCGACCGCTTCGCAGATCGCACCATAACCCGGGCGATCTGCGTATGGCCCCGTTTGCCCATATCCACTGATGCGAACCATCACGAGCCCCGGATTGCGCTGCGCCAGGACGTCATAACCCAAGTGCAGTCGCTCCATCACTCCTGGCCGGTTGTTCTCAACCAACACGTCTGCACCGGCAATAAGCTCCAGTGCCACCTGACGCCCTTCAGGTTTTTTTAAATCCACAGCGATGGACTGCTTGTTTCGAAGAATGGAGGCAGCGTACAGAGAAACGTTGTCGACGTGCTG
This sequence comes from Rhodoferax sp., assembly GCA_028711355.1. GTDB lineage: Bacteria > Pseudomonadota > Gammaproteobacteria > Burkholderiales > Burkholderiaceae_C > Rhodoferax. The sequence continues at coordinate 635 of JAQTSL010000152.1, read as the reverse complement.
CCCCATCTGTCGCACCGGATCACCCTCGGGCGGTTCGATCTTGATCACTTCTGCCCCAAAGTCGGCCAGCAAGCGTGCACAGGCAGGGCCCGCGATGGTCGAGCAGATTTCAACAACCTTGATTCCAACCAAAGGTCCCGTTGGCGACGAAACGAGTGGCATGGTCATACTGGGGCACCTTTTTCAGCCATCTTTTGATCCAAAACACGAATCGCTTCCTCCGCCGACTCATTGATCCGCCGATGAATCAGGCTCACGACCAATTCAGTGTTTCCGGCTTCCTGGGCATCTGCTGCCTGCTGCCAGAGAGTCGCTGATCGGATCCTGCGCTCGGCCGAGGCCAGACCCAATTTGCTGTAGCGCAAGGTTTGTAAGGACAAGCCCGTCAACATGCGTTGAAGACGCTTGTTGCCTGCCATGCGCGCGAAAAGAATAAGGAGTCGATAAGTGGTTTCTGCGTATTGACCACCATCATCAGGTAAATTTGCCAGGCTATGCAGGCGCTGCGTACCCGCCTTGAGCATCGGCAGAAATTCCGGATGAGAACCGTTGGTCAATTTGCGAATGACTATTTCAAACAACCCCGCCCGAACCTCCATCAGTTCGCGCAGTTCGCTGGAGTCCAACTCAGTGAC
>JAQTSL010000151.1 GCA_028711355.1 Rhodoferax sp. | reverse complement strand
CGCAAGACCGCATCAAGGCACAAGGCAACACCGGCTCGTCGGCTGACCTGATCGATGCGTCGATCATCGACACCCGCGTGCGGCAGGTAGAGGCTTTGGGGCGCGAACAGGCGCCCGTTCGCTAGGCCGCCCTGCGCCGCTGACGCCACCAGCCAGCGCCGAGTACACCCAGCACCACCAGCAGATAGACCGCCCAGCGCGCCGCCGCCTGCTCTGGTGTGTGTGGCACATCGGTCACCGGCGCCGCGCCAAACAGGCCGCCCAGCCACGGTTCACTGACGATCATTTTGGCGGCGGTAAACGCCAGCACCGCACCACCGGCCTGGATGATGATCGGAAAACGTTCCACCAATTTCAGCACTACCGAGCTGCCAAACACCACAATCGGCACACTGATCAACAGGCCGATGATGACCAGGTCGATCGCGCCATGTGCCGCACCGGCTACGCCCAGCACGTTGTCCACCCCCATCAGTGCGTCGGCGACGATGATGGTTTTCATGGCGCCCCAAAACGTGCTGGCGCTGGGGCCGCTGTGTTCGCCCCCGTCGTCGTCGGCCAGCAACTGGTAGGCCACCCAGACCAGCCCCAGCCCGCCGACCAACATCAGCCCGGGGATTTTGAGCAGCCAGACCACACCGATGGTCATTACCGAACGCACGCAAATGGCCCCCACAGTGCCCCAAATGATGGCGCGGGTTTTGAGCTGGGGCGGCAAATTGCGTGCTGCCAGCGCAATCACGATCGCGTTGTCGCCGGCCAGTACCAGGTCGATCAGCACAATCGCCAGTAACGCCGACCACCAGGGAGCAGAAAAAAATTCCATGTGCATCCGATCAAAAAAACGATGCGGCGGATTGCACCATAGGCGTTCAATTCCGCAAGCGTTTGGGGATAAACCGTGGCGCCCGGACTAGCCTGGGCGGCTCAGCCGTCACGCACCTTGCTGGCGCAGCCACAGCAGCGCGGTCAGCGCGGCGATCAGCACCGGCTGGTGCAGCAGGTAGTAGCTCAGGCTGTAGCGCCCCAATCGGGCCAGGCCCGCGGGCGTTGCGCTCCAGCGGGTCCACGGCAGCAGCCGGTACGCCACCACGCCCCACAGCACCGCGCCCAGCCACGGGAACAAAGGGACATAGTCTTCGGTCAGGGGTTTGCGCGTGATCCAGCCCAGCAGGTTCGGGCCGGGCGCGTTAAAAAATGCAATAAATTCGGCTCCAGACCAATTGGATAGAGCGTAAGCAGCTATCCATTTTGAGGCAATTGCGAGCCCCCCCAGTAGCAGTAAACGTGTCGTTGACCAGGTTGCCGCCCAGCGCGCCAGCGGCAACAGCAGCAGCATGGCGTGCAGCACGCCAAAGTAAATCCAACTGCGCGGAAACATCCACCATGAGCCCACACTGACCAGCGCTGCGCCGCCGGCAATTTGCAACCAGCGCCGCCAAAACCGCGCCCAGCTCTGCTGCTGCGCCAGTGCTGCCGCCTGCCCCATGCCAGCGCACGTCAGAAACAGGCTGACGATGAGGGTGCGCTGCGTGGTCCAGAACGGGTCTTGGTAAAAATTTTGTTGCCACAGACCCAGCGCCTGCAGGTCAAAGCCAAAGTGAAATAGTGTCATCCACAGCATCGCAACGCCACGCAGGGCGTCGATGGCGTCGATTCGTTGATGGTTCATGCGTTTACAGATTGGGGGCCAGTAGCCGCTGTAGGTCGCGCTCGGTCATGCCGCGCCGCGCGGCCAGGTCTTGCAACTGGTTGTGATCGATCCGCCCGACATTGAAATAAGTTGCCTGCGGGTGGCCAATGTAAAAGCCGCTGACGCTGGCGGCCGGGGTCATGGCCAGGCTCTCGGTCAGCGTCATGCCGATCTCGTCACATTTCAGCAGCGCAAACATCTCTTTTTTGACGCTGTGATCCGGGCAGGCGGGGTAGCCAGGTGCGGGGCGAATGCCTTGGTATTTTTCAGCGATCAGCTCTTGCGGATTCAAGCCTTCAGCGGGCGCGTAGCCCCACAGATCGGTGCGCACCTTGTGGTGCAGGCACTCGGCAAAGGCTTCGGCCAGCCGGTCGGCCAGCGCTTTGAGCAGGATGGCGCTGTAGTCGTCGTGTGCGGCCATGAATTGCGCCTCCTTTTTCTCCAGCCCCAAGCCGGTGGTGACGGCGAACAGGCCGACATAGTCGCGCCGGGCGGTTGGATTGGCAGCCGCGGGTGCCACAAAGTCGCTCAGGCAGCGGTTGGGGTGAAAGCTGCCGTCATCTTCTTGTTCGCGCTCAGCTTGCTGGCGCAGGCCGCACCAGGTCAGCGCCACGCCGCTGCGGCTCTCGTCGGTGTACAGCGCGATGTCGTCGTCACCGACCCGGTTGGCCGGGTACAGGCCAACCACCGCGTTGGCGCTCAGCCAGCGACCGTCGATGATTTTTTTGAGCATCGCCTGGCCGTCGGCATACACCTTCTTGGCCTCTACACCCGCCACCTCATCGTCCAGAATCGCGGGAAACGGTCCAGCCAAATCCCAGGTCTGGAAGAACGGGCCCCAGTCGATGTACTTGGCAATCTCGGCCAGATCAAAGTTTTTGAACACGCGACGGCCAATGAACTTTGGCACGGTGGGTTGGTAGCTGGCCCAGTCAATCGGCGTTGGGTTGGCGCGCGCCTTGGCCAGTGGCCACAGCGGCGTGACCTTTTTGTTGGCGTGCTGCTGGCGCACGCGTTCGTAGTCGGTGCCAAGCTCTTGCACAAACGCCGTCAGCCCGTCGCCCAGCAGGCTTTGCGCCACGCCGACGCTGCGGCTGGCATCAGGAACATAGACCACCGGGCCATCGTAATGCGGCGAGATTTTGACGGCGGTGTGCACCCGGCTGGTGGTGGCGCCACCGATCAGCAGCGGGATTTTTTTGATGCGAAAGTAGTCGTCTTTCTGCATCTCGCCGGCCACGTACTGCATCTCTTCCAGACTGGGCGTGATCAGGCCAGACAGGCCAATGATGTCGGCGCGCTCGGCCTTGGCACGCGCCAGAATCTCGTGGCAGGGCACCATCACGCCCAGGTTGATCACGTCAAAGTTGTTGCATTGCAAGACCACGGTGACGATGTTTTTGCCGATGTCGTGCACGTCGCCCTTGACCGTGGCAATGATGATCTTGCCCTTGGTCGCCACGTCGCGGCCAGCGGCTTCGTCGCGCAGTTTTTCTTCTTCAATGTACGGAATCAGATGCGCCACCGCCTGCTTCATCACGCGTGCACTTTTCACCACCTGCGGCAAAAACATCTTGCCCTGGCCAAACAGGTCGCCGACGATGCTCATGCCGGCCATCAACGGGCCTTCGATCACGTGCAGCGGGCGGCCACCCTTGGCGATGATCGCCTGATACGCGGCTTCGGTGTCGGGCACGATGAAGTCGGTGATGCCGTGCACCATGGCGTGGGAGAGGCGAGCTTCAACCGTCACCGGGTGCTCGGGTGTGCCGCGCCACTCCAGCTTCTTGGATTCGTCTTTGGCGCCGCTCTTGGCCGTCTCGGCAATCTCGACCAAGCGCTCACCGGCATCGGGTCGGCGGTTCAGCACCACGTCTTCCACGCGCTCGCGCAGCACAGGATCGAGATCGTCATAAACCCCGACCATGCCGGCGTTGACGATGCCCATGTCCATGCCAGCTTGAATGGCGTGGTACAGAAACACGGTATGGATTGCTTCGCGCACCGGGTCGTTGCCACGGAACGAAAAGCTCACGTTGCTGACACCGCCCGAGACCTTGGCACCCGGCAAGTTGGCCTTGATCCAGCGCGTGGCCTCGATAAAGTCCACCGCGTAGTTGTTGTGCTCTTCAATGCCGGTGGCAATGGCGAAGATGTTGGGGTCAAAGATGATGTCTTCGGGCGGGAAACCCACCTCATCGACCAGGATGCGATAGGCGCGTTCGCAAATGCCAATCTTGCGCGCGTAGCTGTCGGCCTGACCTTGTTCGTCAAATGCCATCACCACGGCAGCCGCACCGTAGCGGCGTAGCAACTTGGCGTGGTGTTTGAAGGCCTCCACACCTTCTTTCATGCTGATGGAATTAACCACCGGTTTGCCCTGTACGCAGCGCAGGCCAGCCTCAATGACGCTCCATTTGCTCGAATCAAGCATCACCGGCACGCGCGAGATGTCGGGTTCAGACGCGATCAAATTCAGGAACTTCACCATGGCAGCCTGGCTGTCGAGCATGGCTTCGTCCATGTTGATGTCAATGATCTGCGCGCCGTTTTCCACCTGCTGGCGCGCCACACTCAGCGCCTGGTCAAACTCGCCGTTCAAAATCATCCGGGCAAAGGCTTTGGAACCAGTGACGTTGGTGCGTTCGCCGATGTTGACAAAAGTTGCGCGTGGCAGGCCGTCCGCTACGTCTGGCGCGGGCGCGCCAATCACCAGCGGCTCCAGGCCAGACAATTTAAGGGGGGGAATACGGGATTCAGACATACAACTCACCTGAGGGCAAAAAAAATTAAGATACAAATCAGGTGAGCGTCGTTAGGACTATCCAAGCCTGGCAAACCGGGGGGCTTGCTGCAACGCTCCTTGGATGGGTGCGATTTTAAGACCGGCAGTGTCCACTTAACTCACTGCAATGACTGACCCAAACTGGCACTTCAAAAATTGAGTGAATGACGCGCTCGCATGACGCCACAGGCGCTGTCACGCACTGGCGCGCCACTATTTGTCGTGGCAGGTTTGGCAAGAAGTCATGCCGTCACCGTAGCGGGTGAGCTTGGGCAGGGTGGAACGATGTGGCTCGTGGCAACTGGCGCAATAAAACATTTTGCCCGGCCGCTTGGGGTCTGGCGCGACTTCTTTGCTGTTGCCCAGTGGATGCCCCTTGGTGCTCAGACCTGAAATCAAATGCTCGCTATTCTCGATGTCGGAGTGGCAGTTCAGGCAGAGTGAGGCCGGTTTCATGTTAAGCAGGCCCGGGTAGTTGCTGGTGTGCGGGTTGTGGCAATCGAGGCACAAGCCGGTGTTGACCGGGGCATGCACCATATTGCCCTCAAACAGGGCCTGTTCATGGCAACTGATGCACAGCGCGGGCACCTCAGCGCGTAGGCCTTTGGCAAAAGGCCCCTTGTTCAGGTGTGGCACCCTGCTGACATCCAGGTTGTCGTGGCAGCTTGGGCAGCCCATGTGCACGGCCGCATGGACCACCTTTTTTTTTGTCATCGTGCGGTGGCAGTACAGACAATCCATCTCGGCCACCGCAAGCTGAGTCGCCGCCAGCAGCAGAGCGAAACCGGCTGCCGAAGCGGCATTTCTAAGCTGCATTTAACCTAGATTTCTCAGTTGGACGCGCCCGAGTGGGCCGCTGGCGATGTGCATGGGTAGGCGCGACGACGCAGCGGGCTCCTGCCCGCAAGGAGAAGCAACGCCCCCAGGCGCGTTGCCAGTGGCTCAATCGGGTGCGTAGCGCTATCACCCAAATGGTTAACTCGATCAAAGTAAAAAAAAACAATGTTCATAGGCAGTTAGTGACAACAATCAGCGGTCAACTGAGGAATCTAGGTTTAAAGCGCGTTAGCCCGCTGCCGGGCAACTCGATGCGGTCTGGCTGGCCGGACTCAGGCTGGCGTCCAGCGCCAGCGCTTGCTGGAAGGCGGCTTGAGCCTGAGCGCAATGGCCTTGTGCGGCCAGAATCTGCCCTAGCAGCGTTTGCGCACTGGCCAGATTGGGGTCGTGCGCGAGGCTCTGGCGCACACTTGCCAGTGCTTTGTCATAGTTCTTGCTGTTGAACAGCATGGCAGCCATGGCCCGGTAGCGGCGTGCTAGTTGCGTCTGGCCGCCCTCGCTGGCGCGCTCGGGGCTCAGCGTGCGCTGCATCTGCGACTCAGAGATGTCACCCAATAGAAGGTGTAGGCGCGAGCGCAACACCGCACAAAAATCAATCGTCCGGTAGGGTTCAAACGCGGCCAGCTTATGGTCTGGCCCGATCACCGCCACCACGGGGTGCATGGCCAGGGCCAGACTGCCATAAAGCGCGTCGCCCGCGTCTATCATTACCGGGGCAGTAAAACCGGTTTCTTGCACCAGAGCGCTTACATCCGGCAGCGCTACTGAGCCTGAGACCACACCCACCAGGCGCAGCGATTTGCCAGCGAACTCCTTCAAACACGGCTCCAGGTCTTGCAATGCCGTGCGGGAGCGCTCTTGCCGCGGCCGAAAGAAAAACAGCACGGTGCTGCCGCTCTCGGCCAGCAGCGGCAGTTTGCTGCCCTGTAGCGTCGCCATCTCAAGGTTGGCAACGGGTGTGCCGATGTCAGCATGGGCGCTGGCCGCCAGACCCATGCCCGCCAGCGCTGGGAACACGACCAGCAACAAGACCAATCGCTTGATGGTTGGCAGCGGCATTTAAGGCGCCTTGCGGTTCACGTAACCGCGTTCTTGATGGCAAGTTTTCGCGCACGAGCCGCCGGTGGGCGTTTGTTGGTAGTTGAGTTTCAGAACCCAGCCGCCCGAGCCATAAGGCACGCCGTCGCGGATATGGCGTTTTTGCTTGGAGGCATGAACTTCATGGCAGGCGCGGCAGGTGCGGCCCCGGCCGGGCTGCTGCAAGTGGACAAAATGCAGGTTCTTTTCGCCATCGCGAAAGCGCGTCAGGGTGGTGGTCTGGGCGGTTGAGAAAGCTTCGTCTTCGTGGCAGGTAAAGCACAACGCGTAGGTGGTTACATCGTAAGGTGCGTAGAACTCTTTCGGGTAGTTTTCTATAAGCAACCGGAAGTTGCTGCCGCCGTGCGGCTTATGGCAAGCCACGCAGTCCTTGGAGGCCACCGGGCCATGCCAATGCTTGTTGTTGTCAAGCCAGGCTTTCATGTTTTGCAGCGGTTTGCCATTGACACCCACCATGGTATCAACGTTGTGGCAGCTCAGGCACAGGTCAAAGGGGAGCTGGAGCAGTAGTTTTTCTACCTTGCTGGCGTGCGGGTTGTGGCAATTGAGGCACTGGGCACCAGTGCTCAGCGCCTTGTGCGGCACGCTGGCGCTGGTCATGATTTTGGCAGTGTCCTTGTGGCAACCGGTACACAACTGACCGGTCTCTTGCAGCAGCAATTTGGGGTAATTGGCATTGTGCGGGTTGTGGCAATTGGTGCAGGACGTTTTTGCCGGGGGGTGCGCGTGTGCGCGCTTGAGCACATCTTGAAATTCTTCATGGCAGCTCAGGCACAGTGCTGACACTGGCTTGACCAGCGGCCCGGGCTGCTTGGGGTCGCTATTGGCATGACAGAGATTGCAGTCGCCCGCTTCAAAAGGTGCGTGGGCTGAGACTGGTTTGCCCGCCAGGGGGGCCAGCACCCCGGGTGGCAGGCCACGGGCAGCGAAGGTCGGTGATGTTGGCACGGTCGCTGGTGGGGTTTGTGCGAAAAGTGTCGTTGAAAACGCCACTGCCGAAGCGAGTAATACAGAAAAAATATAGTGCACCGCAGACATTGCCCATCCTTTATGTGAAAAACCACTTCGCCCTCGCCAATCAAACGGAAAAACCTTAACAGGTGCCATCGCTACAACCAATCCAGAGTTGTTCATCTTTTGTTGCAAGTCACTAAGCTGTCCGTTGCGGGACTTACTATTTATTCAAAAATTTTTGCCAGCAACGCCATAGCCGCCGCATTGAAACAGTGTTGGTCTGATTTTTAATTGACATTAATCAAAGCCGAGGGACAAAATCAGCAACTCCAATGGCTATCCAGGGTCGTCTGCGATCAAATCCCTGAAATCAACCTTGACACACGGTGAACGGTGCGGGTCGCGTGGGTACGAGCGGTGCGGCACAGTTGGCTCAGCAAAGCGCTGCCTTGGCCCGAAGTAGGGCGCGCTGCCGGGTGCTGATCGAGCAGGTGAGCCCTGTGCTGTGGCAGGGGCTACGCGTTAGGCTCCAACCTGGTTTTGTAGCAGGTGTTGCTGGTGCTACCCTGTGCTGTGGCAGGGGTTACGCGTTAGGCTCCAACGGCGGCAGGTCACGAAAGATGACGGCCACCGGGATGACCAGATCGGGGAAAGCCAGTAGTGAGATTTTGTATTCTGGCCCAAACACCGCCGGTTGGTCATAGGCCAAATTGATCAGCAGATAAACGCTGACTGAGCCAGGGTGCACCAGCCAGTACCAGGCGACCCCGTGGCGCTGGTCATAAATGGCGGTCCTGCGTGACAAAACCTCAATCGACGCGTGCTCTTGGGTCCCGGGATCATGGCATAGGCCTCACTTAAGAAGGCACATGGGTCTTAATCCCTTTGAATTCAGGGCGGGTATTTACTTCGACTTTGGACCGGATTATTTGGCCGCGATCAGCGTCTTAATCCCTTTGAATTCAGGGCGGGTATTTACTTTCCAGTTGTGCATACCATGGGCGTGGCGGAAGTCTTAATCCCTTTGAA
>JAQTSL010000150.1 GCA_028711355.1 Rhodoferax sp. | reverse complement strand
ACCTGGTGGCCACCGGTGACGACATCACCCCGGCGCTGTTCAGCACCACGGTGGGCAACGTGACCACGCTGTGGGCCTGGAACAACAGCGCGGCCAGCAGTGGCTGGTACTTTTACGCCCCCTCGGCGGCGGCCAATGGCACGCTGGCGGGCTACATCAGCAGCAAAAACTACCAGGACTTTGGCAGCACGACGCTCGGTAACGGGCGCGGCTTTTGGGTCAACTATGCGGGGACCGGAACCGGGGGTACGGGTGGAACCGGCGGCACCGGAGGCACGCCCGCTACCACGGCATGTCTGGTAACAGCCACATCCTCTTGGACCGGCCCGACCGGTATTACGACGCCACTGTCTGCCAACTATTGCTTTGCCCTGACAACGCCATTCACCTGTGATGTCAAAGGTATGGGCGAAACTGCTTCGCTCTTTAAATCACTGTTTCAAACGGTCTATGTAGCCGCCACGCCAACCAGCATTGGCTACACCCCCAGTTGTGCCTCAGCCCCGGCCAATATGCAGGCCGGATCTGATGCCTTGATGAAAACCATCGACGGCGATGGCTCGGTCACCACGCTGGCGGGCAAAGCGATGCCCGTGCCGTCGTCGGCAGCGGCCGATTCGCTGGTTGATGGGGCTGCCACAGAGGCTCGCTTTGCACTGAAAGGGTCATTTGGCCCGTCTGTTGTCGTTACCGATGGCACAAGCTTGTTTGTGTTGGATCAAGACAACTACGCCATCCGCAAAGTGGATGTGAACACCGGTGCTGTTGCTACCTTGGCTGGTGGCAGTCGAGGCTTGCTGGATGGCACCGGCAAGGCAGCCATGTTTTACGCACTGCGTGCCATGACCATCGACGACACGCACACCCATCTGTACGTGATTGATTACACCGACATCCGCAAAATAGAAATTGCAACCGGGGTTGTGACGACGATGCCGATCAAGACAGAGAAGGTTTGGGACCAATATGCAGGCAACTATGGTGCCTACATAACGTGCTGTTTCATCAATCAGACCACCTCTGCGCAAGACCGGTTTACAGCGCCGACAAGTCTGGCGGTTGATGGCAGCACGATGTACGTGCAGGATGGTGTGCGCATTGTCCAAGTTGACATGACGACCTGGAAGGTGTCCAACTGGCTGAGCTCATCGCCAGTTTCGGCTGGGACCATGATTTTGAACAGCGGCAACTTGTACTTTCTGGGCGACAAGACGGTCAACAAAGTCAACCTTGCCTCCAAGGCGGTCAGTGCTGTGGCCGGTGGTGGTGCAGGCGTCTCGCGTGACGGTATTGGGTCGCAAGCCGGGTTTAATTTCAGCGCAAAGGGTTTGACCAGCGATGGCCTCAACTTGTATGTGGCCGACAGCAGCGCGATTCGCAAAATCGAGCTGGCCACCGGCATCGTCAGCACCCTGGCCGGTAGCAACACACCTGGCTATGCCGACGGCACCGGCGCTGCCGCCAAGTTCAGCGGCCTGGGTGGCATCGCCATGGTCGGCACCTATTTGTACGCTGCCGATAACTACAGCACCATCCGGCGCATTCAAACCAACGGCACCGGTGGCACAACCCCCGCCCCGATCAGCAACAGCACGACCAGCACCGGCCCGATGACGGGCACCTGGTCTTACAGTTCGCCCGCTGGAGCCGCCTGGCGCCAGGTGACAGATACCACCGTGCCCAACGGCGGCGCGGTCTATCAAGCGGCAGCGGTAGCGCAAGACCAAAGCACGATTGCCAGCATCACGGTCACGCAAACTGGCAACGGCGTGGTGAGTTTTTACAAAAAGGTCAGCAGCGTGGCCTGCTGCGACTACCTGGTGTTTACCATCGACGGGGTGGAGCCTGCCAACGCCCGCTGGTCGGGCGACATCGCGTGGAGCCAGACCAGCTTTCCCCTGTCGGCCGGCAGCCACACACTGCGCTGGAGCTATGTCAAGGGCAGCGCCACTTACGCTAACGTCACGGGTGCGCAAGACAGCGCCTGGATCAGCCAGGTAGCGGTAACGGCTGCACCTCCGGTCATCAATGGCCTGGTTCCGGCCTCGGGTGGCGTGGGCAGTTTGAGCAAGATTTTGGGCACCGACCTGAACAACTTCTCGCCCCTGCCTACTGTCAACTTCAACGCGGGCAACACCAACTACCCGGCTCTTGTGCCCTACGCACTTAACGCCGACAGCACCAGCCTTGAATTTGCCGTGCCGCAAGACCTGGCCGCCGGCGACTACAGCATCACCCTGGGCAACGGTGCTGCGGCACCATTGACAGCGGGCACTTTCACCATCCCGGCACTGGGCACCCAAATGGGCGGTGCGCGCCAGGGCGTGGCGCTGAATTTGGGCAGTGGTGTCATCAGCGTGGGCCCCACGTTGAGCACCCTCTACGGGCTCACGACGGATGGCACCAACCTGTATGTCGCAAACGGTGTCATCCAGCGCATGTCGCTCGCATCGGGTGACATAACCACCCTGGCGGGTGGGACTGCAGCACAGTGGACTCAAAGTTACGGTCAGTCGTATTGCACGGCTGCCAACGGTATTGGGGCCGCAGCAGCTTTTTGCCGAACCGGCGCAATGACCAATGACGGCACCAACTTGTATGTAGCCGATGACTTTGCCATTCGCAAGGTGGTCATAGCCACGGGTGAAGTGACAAGCTTCCCTGTCACTGCCCCAGCTAATTTGGCAGCCTTGTTGAATGTTGCCGGTGGTTTGCACCGCCCAAGCGGGTTGACCACGGACGGCACCTATTTGTACATCACCTATGCCATCAACCCGGTGATCATGAAAGTGCACCTGACAACCGGGGCGGCCACCTGGCTGGCTGGCAAGACCACCAACTACATTGCCGACGGCACAGGCACGGCTGCAGCCTTCAAAAACCCAACCAGCATCACCACCGACGGCACAAGCCTTTTTGTCACCGATGGCAACACCATCCGCAAGATTGACCCGGTCAGCGGTGTGGTGACCACCTTGGCTGGTTCGGCCACGGTGGCAGGCTTTGCCGATGGTGTGGGCACGGCGGCCACTTTCAGTGCACCGACCGGTATCACCACCGACGGCACATCGCTTTATGTATCTGACACCCAGCACTACACCGGTGGTACGCTGACCAACACCGTTCGCAAAATTGATATTGCAACGGGCACAGTAACCACGTTGGCTATCAATTCATTTAACCCATTGACCACGGACGGCACCAATTTATACGGTACAACCCTGGTCAACGGCCAAACTGGCATCCGAAAGGTTCAAACTGCCAGAACTGCGGGGGCCAGCGCACCGGTCATCGTTTCCTCCACCGTCATCAGTTCAATCCAGGCCAAGCTGCAGTGGACTGCGGTTGCCGGGATAACCACTTATAACGTTTATCGTTCCACATCACCCAATGTGGCGCTGACCGCAGCAAACAAGGTCAACGCATTGAGCGGCCCGATTGCTGCGCTGGAATTCACCGACAGCACACTGGCCTCGGCCACCACCTATTACTACAAGGTCACCGGAGTGACTACGACGGGTGCTAATACCGCAGCATCCAATGAAATCTGGCTGAGAACGTTGACAGCTCCCGTGGCACCAACAGGGCTGAGTGCAACTGCATTGGGAGCCTCCAAAATCGATTTGAGCTGGACTGCCGTTACGGGAGCCATCCGCTATGTTGTTTACCAGTCGAATTCTGCCAATGTGCAGATCATTGCAACCAATGTGAAAGGCAACCCGACATCGACCAGCACTCAAATGTCGGGTTTGTCGCCAAACGTCAAGTATTACTACAAGGTAACCGCTGTCAGTGCGACCGGCGAGAGCTTGGGTTCCAACGAAGTGTCGGCAACAACGGGAGTCTATCCGGCAGCAACGACTGGCCTGACGGCAACTGCCGTGAGTGGCACACAAATCGATCTGAGCTGGAACGCTGTTGCAGGTGCCGTGTCCTATAACGTCTATCTGGGGTCAGATACCGTATTGAAAGGCAACACGGCACAAACCACGTTTTCTGTGACAGGTTTGAGTATTGGCACGTATTACAACAATTTCTTTGTCAGAGCGGTCAATGCGGTGGGAGAACAAAGTCTTGTTTCTCCGACGGCAGTTTCTGCGGCCACGTTGTCGCGACCCAATCCACCTACCGGGGTCAGCACAAACCACGTCAGTGATACGCAGATTGACATCAGTTGGACCAGCACGGCGGGGGTCAGTTACAACATTTACAGAGCAACGACCGGCTACCCGACGGCCACTGTCACCAACAAAATTACCACTAACCCAATCACCGGGGGGCTCTATTCCGACACAGTTGGCGTAACTGCGGGTGTAACTTATTACTACCGGATCACTGCCGCCAATTCTGTCGGCGAAGAAACTACCGGGGCAGTCGCCGCAGTTCCCCCCGCACCGACAGTTCCATCAGGACTTTCTGCAACGCTAAGCGGCGCAACACAAATCGTGCTGACTTGGTCTGCCGTCTCTGGTGCGACTTCGTACAACGTGTATCGATCAACGTCACCCAGTGCGCAACCCAATGCCACAAACAAAGTAGCGAGTGTTACTGCTGCGACTTATACAAACACGGGTTTGACGTTAGGAACCGCCTATTACTTCACTGTAGTAGCAGTCAACGCAGGTGGTTCAAGCGCAGCCTCTGCTGAGGTGTCGGCCTCAACGCCGACCGCGCCTGCCACGCCTTCTGGTGTTACCGTGAACGCGGTCAGTGCAACGCAGATCAATATAAGCTGGAACAGCGTTGCAGGTGCTACCGGGTACAACGTTTACAGCTCTACAGCAGCGGGGACGGCCGTCGGCACGACCACGCTTATTTCTGCCGCTACCCCCATCACCGCCACCCAGTTTTGGGATTCCGGATTGACTGCGGGTGCCACCTACTATTACAAGGTGACTGCGGTCAACGCGGCGGGGGCAAGTAGTGCATCCACTGAGATGTCTGCAACAACACCGGCGGCAAGCGCAGCGGCTGCTGTAGGGAGCCAAATGGGTGGTGCGCGGCAAGGCAGCGCGCTCACTCTGACAGGATCCGTGACGACCGTTGCAGGAGGGGCAGCCGTGGTGCAAAGCGGGATTGGCAAACTGGCTGCCTTCAAATATGGCGGATATGGTGTCACGACCGATGGCATCAATTTGTACCTGACTGAACCTACGTCTTACAAAATTCATAAGATTGTGCTTGCTACCGGTGAGATGAGCATACTGGCGGGATCAGGTGGGCAAAACTCCGTGGACGGTACTGGCACCGCAGCGTCGTTCGGTTACCCTACTGGTATCACCACCGATGGCGTTAATCTTTATGTGGCAGATACCTACGGGAACAAAATACGCAAAATTGTCATTGCTACCGGCGTGGTGACAACCTTGGCCGGCAGTGGCAGCCGTGGCGCAGCAGATGGCACAGGCAGCACAGCCACGTTTTATTACCCCAGTGGCATCACGACCGATGGCATCAATTTGTATGTGGCAGATGTGCAAAATGCAAAAATTCGCCAAATCGATTTGGCCACCAATGTTGTCTCGACTCTGCCAACAGTTACTTCATATGGTCTAGGGGTGGGTATTACAACCGATGGCATCAATTTGTATTTTGCTGACAGTTGCAAGGTCAGCCAAGTGGTGATCGCAACCGGCGTCACATCAACACTTGCGGGTACAAATAGCTGTATAGTAGTTGACGGCACAGGTACTGCCGCTGCGTTCGAAACCGTGCAAGGTATAACGACCGACGGAGTCAACTTGTATGTAACCGATGGAAGATTGATCCGGAAGATTGTGATTGCCACCAAGCAGGTAACGACCATGACTGGCTCAGCAGATGGAGGGGCGGTAGGCGACCTGAACTTCAGACTCAGCGGCAACAGTGGGATCGTGAGCGACGGCACCAGTCTGTACGTGGTTGGATTTAAAGTTCGAAAGATCCAATAATTCCATGAATCGGGTCAAGTCAGCAAATCGGTGACTTGACCCTCAACCCGGCTTACTTATTCACCCAAAAACCTTCACCAACATGCAAATACAAATACTCTTGCAGGTCATAAGGGGCATAGCCTTTACCGGTGGCGTAGTCTGATAACACCGTATTGCCTTGCAGCGCCAGGCTGGGGGCAAAAAAGCGCCACTGGTTGGCCGCAGCATCCCACGACCACAGAGTTTTGATGCTGGGCGTGGCCGCCAGCCCGTTGGACACATTCCAGCATTCGGTTAAGCACAAAGAATGACCGCTGAACGCCCCAACCGGGAGCGCCTTGTCAAACGCCGCCGGTGTGACGGCCTCGCCACCCACTCCCAGCAGACTCCAGCCAATCGGCAAGCTTTGCGGCAGGGTTGGGCTGGGCACGCCGGTGCGTGGCTGAAAAGTCAAGGTCACTTGCGGCACGTTAATCCAGTAGCCTTCGCCCGGCTCAATGCGGTCCAGTACCGCGTAGTCTTTGCCGGCTGCGTAGGTAGCCAACGCCTGCGCTGTCATGGAGGGCGCATAAAACGCCCATTGCGCACTGGCGGGCAACCACTTCCAGACCGACACCACGTTGCTGGTGACGTCAGCCACCGGCGCATCGGCATTGCCAAAGCGCTCTAGCATCACCATCGGTGTTTGCAGCGGGTTGCCCAGCAGGTTCCAACCTTTGGCTAAGGCCGTGGTTTCTGTGATCGGATCGGCAAAACTGATTTTGGCGTCACGCGTTTGGCCGTCGTCGTCGGTAAAACTCAGGGTCACGTCAGCCGCGGCTGCGACCGTAACCTCATACACACCGGGCACCACTTCGGTCACCTGGGGTGCCGGGTCCGTGCTGCCGCTGCTGCTCAGGCTTCGGCCAGCCAGGCGGTTACCGCCGTTGCCACCACTGACTTGCACCCGCGCCACTTGCGTGCTGCCAACGCGCTGGAACGGCAAATCAATCTGAATGGTGGAATAGGCAGCAGTGGTAAAGGTCCAGCTCTGAGACACCGCCTGCCCATTGCGTGTGCCGCTAAAGTCTGCCCGGTACTGGGTGCCGTAGTCCAGCACTGTCAGCGGCACAATCGCCGCCGCGCTGGGCGGCACATGGGCATCTGCCGGAAAGCTGAGCAACTTCGCAGGCAAAGGCATGCCACCAGCGGCTGGGGTCAGGGTAAAACTGCCCACCGTCAAGGTGTCGTTGTCATCGGCATGAATGCTGACCGGGTAACCCACCCGGTTCTGGGTGGCAACCGGGTCGGGCGATTCGGTATCCGAGTCAAAGCTGCGCACCACGCCGGTTTGGCCATTCACCGGATAGGTGCCCAGCCAACCGGTGGGCATGGTCACCGCATTGCCAAAGGTGGCGCCAAAGTCCATCACAAAATTGGCATACTTGCCCGTGGCATTGCCCTGGCCAATGCCGACTTCAGCCACCGCCGTGGCCAAAATGCCAAAGCGGTGGTAAATGGCCTGCACCAGGCCCTGCACCGCCTGCTGCCCCATAGTCACACCGCCACTGATCACCTCATTCATGCGGCTGTAGGTATAACCGGCAGCCGTCAGACGGTTACCGGGGCCGACACCGGTAAAGCCAGGGGCGGGGTCGGTGGAGTTGGGTAAGAACTGCGCTTCGTCGTGTGAAATGCCGTTGCTGTTGGTTTGCAAATAGTCAGCGTGCGCCTGCGCGGCCTGATCAAGCTGGGCATTGCGTGTCACCGCCGGCAGGCCGACCGATTGGCGGGTTTGGTTGACCTCAGCCAGCGCAGCGGCCTTTTGATCAGCCGCCAGCGCGCTCCACGACGCGCCCAATATAAGCAACAGCAGCGCGCCCTGGCGCACAAGGTGTGGTGTCTTCATGGCGTAAACCTCAAAACAACATCTACTTACCGACCGGACGTCACGGGCGGTTAACCCAGAACCCCCTACCAAAACCCAGTGTTGTGCCGGTACCTATAAAGTCGAGATAACCTTTGCTGGCAATGTAATCCGTCAGCACATTCCCGGGTTGTGACGCCAGATCAGGCGCATAAAAATACCATTTGGACGGCCCGTTATCCCAGGCCCAAAGCGTCGTTATGCCGCCAGGTTGGGCTGCTGCCAGTTGTTGTGGGCTGGTGTTGACGCCCAGGGCTGCCAGATTCCAGCCTGCTTGCAGGGTCGTGGCTAACGCCGCACTGGTCACCGCATTGCCGTAGGGCACTGTCACTGGCCCAGCCTGGTTGGTGGCTACATTGACCCAATAGCCTTCGCCCGCGTTGATGGACTGCAGCACTTGGTAGCCCTTGCCAGCAGCGTAATCTTGCAGCGCCGACGCACTCATTTCAGCCAAGGCGGGCGAGTAAAAAGCCCAGACGCCACGGTCTGGGCCAGCCAGCCATTTCCAGACCGTGACAAAGCGCTGGGTATCGGCAAAAGTGGTGGCGACGTCCAATGGCGTGTCGGAGCCGTTGCCGATCAAATTCCAGCCATCGGCCAGGTCAACGGTACTGGGCAACACCGAGGCGCGCGTCACCATGGCCAGGTTGGCAGCCGTGATGGTTTTATTGATCACCGGCAGTATCAAGGGCGTGCTGTC
>JAQTSL010000149.1 GCA_028711355.1 Rhodoferax sp. | reverse complement strand
AAGGCGGTGCGGCAGGCGCTCAACCAAGTCATGCGCGACGAATCTGCCGCTTTGGGCGAGGGCGCAGAAGTCGCGTTTTTTCCACCGGTTACGGGTGGCTGATGGGCTGCCCATGCACTTCTCATGGGTCATTAAGATGATTCAAAAAGCATAGCTGGTAGTGCTTTATTAACAAGGGCTGGAGGCCAATTTCTTATGCAACCGACGGCACGCGTTTCAGTGCAAACGGCTGACTTCAACGTTACCGATGAGATCGCCGCTCTGCGCGCCCAAGACCCCCGCGTAGGCGCGGTGTGCAGCTTTATCGGCACCGTGCGCGACCACACCACCGGCGGGACGGGCCAGATCAGCAGCATGGAGCTGGAACACTACCCCGGCATGACCGAAGCCTCGATCGAAGCCATGATCGACGAAGCCTTCAAGCGCTTTGACATTTACGCTGCCCGCGTCATCCACCGGGTCGGCTTATTGCAGCCGCTGGACCAGATTGTGCTGGTGGTGGTGACCAGTGCGCACCGCGGCGAGAGCTTTCAAGCCTGCGAGTTTTTGATGGATTACCTCAAAACTCAAGCCCCGTTCTGGAAAAAAGAACAGACCCCAAACGGTGCCAAATGGGTCGATGCACGCGCCAGCGACGACGCGGCGCTGGCCAAGTGGTTGCTGCACGAGGGCCGCATAGTCTGACTTTGCCGGCGCTACTGGTCAATGACCATCTTCATGGTTTAATCTTGGCTTGTAGGGTCATGTGAACGGGCCCAAATCTGCCCGTCAAAATGTACAACTTATTAATTTGCAAGCCCTTAGATGCGCAGTGTTTCGGTTTCAGATGCCAAAGCGCATCGGTCAGAGTTACCGGGTGTGGTTCAAAGCGGGCAAGAAATGCAAGTGTTGCGCCGTGGACCAGCTCTTGCCGGCCTGGTGCCTGAACGACGGTATGGTGTAGCCTGCCACGAAAGCGTTTGACGATGCAGACCCCCAGCCGCCAACGGGGCTTTACCCTGATCGAACTGATCCTGGTGATCGTCATCCTGGGCGTACTGGCGGTGGTGGCGGCACCGCGCATATTTCACAGCAGTGATATCTACGCGCGCGGTTTTCATGACGAAACGCTGGCGCTGCTGCGCTATGCGCAAAAGGCGGCGGTGGCGCAGCGACGCACGGTTTGCGTGACGTTTGATACGGTGGCAAGCCCCAATACGCTGGTGTTGACCATGGAGAATCCGGCCGGAACCGGTAACGTAAGCTGCACGGTCGATGTGGTCGGACCCAAGGGGGACAGTCCTGCAACCGTTCGTGCCAGGTCCGGCACCAGTTACACCAGTGCCACCAATTTTTTCTTTGACGGGCTTGGCCAGCCTACTGACAATGCGCGCGCTGCGCTGGGTGCGGCAGTGGTCATTGCAATCGCTAACGCGGGCCCTATCACGGTTGAAGCGCAAACCGGCTATGTGCATGACTAAGCCAGCCCCCGTCCCGTCAAGGCAACGTGGCTTTACGCTGATTGAGCTGATCATCTTTATTGTGGTGATCAGCGCCGGGCTGGCCGGCATCTTGCAAGTGATGAACACGGTGGTCGCGGCCAGCGCCGACCCGATGCTGCGCAAGCAAGCCTTGGCACTGGCCGATTCGATTCTGGAAGAGATTTTGGTCAAACGATACTGTGACCCTGATCGAGGTGATCCCGACGCGAGCCCACCGACCTGTATCTTTCCTCGCATAGCCGCTGACCAGGAAGCCTTGCGAACAGCCTATGACGACGTGGACGACTACAACGGTAAATCTAATGCTGATTTCACTGATTTGCCAGGCGCATTGTCCAGTTATGTGATTGGTATTGGCGTGACGGATGACGCTGCAACGCTGGGAGTTGCAGCAAAAAGAGTGACCGTCACCGTCACCCATGGTGCTGAGGTGGTCAGCTTGACCGGCTACCGGACCAACTACTGACATGGCGCAACCGTTGCATCAATCTGGCCGATCTGCACAAACCGGCTTCACCCTGGTCGAGCTGATCATGGTGATTGTGCTGATGGGCGTGATTGGCGGCATGGTGTCGGTGTTTATGAAAAGCCCGATTGATGCCTACTTTGCCAGTGCCCGGCGCGCCACGCTGACCGACACCGCCGACACCGTGGTACGACGTATGGCGCGCGACATTCACAAAGCCTTGCCCAACAGCATTCGCATGCCCCCGGCAGGTAACTCCTGTATTGAGTTCATACCGACCACCACCGGGGCGCGTTATCGGACCATTGGCAGCGGTGCGCTGGACTTTGCGGGTACGACGGCTGCGACCACTTTCAATATGCTGGGCGATCAACCCATTGCCGCCAACGACCTGATTGTTGTTTATAACCTGGGCATTCCCGGCGCTGATGCGTATGAACTGTCCAATACGGCCGTTGTCAGCAGTGCCCCTTCGGTGGCGGTGCTGAGCCCACCTGAAACTGCCATCCCCATCACCTATTCAGGCGGGCTGACGCATTTCCCCCTGGAGTCTGGCAGCAGCCGGTTTCATGTCGTGCCGGCCAATGAGCAGGTGGTCAGCTTGGTGTTTGTCGCGGGGGCAAGTTCGGCCGCTGGCGATGCTACCGGCATCTTGTATCGTTGGGCCCGGCCGGCACTGGGTGCGGCCTATGCCACGCCCGCAAGTTGTGCTGCGTTGCAAACTGCCATGATGGCTGACCTGAGCCATCCGCCTTCCATTCTTTCCAGCAACGTCAACACCTGGAGTGTTGCCTACGATGCCGCAGATCAACGCAATGCGATTGTGCGCATCTCACTGGGTCTGACAGTTAGCAACGAAACCGTCAGCCTGTACCACGAGGTGCATGTGGACAACACGCCGTGAAGTACCCGCCATCTCAGAGCCCGCCTACTATTTGAGATGCAAGTCTGTGGGGGTAGATACGGTAATATACCGTATATAGACAAACCAGATCCAAGGATAGCACCATGACCGCCATTGCCCGCTTTGACCTCAAAATGGACGCTTCTGACAAAGATATTTTGTCGCGCGCAGCGGCTTTGATGGGCACCACCATGGCCGGATTTGTACGTATGGCGGCCAAAGAAAAAGCGCTGGCCTTGATAGACAGCGAATCGCGTGTTACGTTGTCCCAGCATGACTTTGCTGCATTTGCTGGCGCCATTAACCAGGCTTTTGCACCCAACCCGGCTCTGCAGAATGCCTTACAAGCGGCAACCCGGGTTAAACGTGCTTGAAGAACAAATACTTGATGTGGCACGCCATGACCGTGCTGGATTTGTGTGTGGCGTACCGGCGCTCGACGCCTACCTGGCCCAACTTGCGTCGCAACACGTTCGCAAGGGTGTCAGCGCGGTCTATGTGCTGGTCGATACCGAACATCCGCGTGAGGTATTGGGCTACTACACGCTCAGTGCCGCCGAACTGGACGCAACGCAGTTGAGCGCTGCTGATCGCCC
Source organism: Rhodoferax sp. (assembly GCA_028711355.1). Lineage (GTDB taxonomy): Bacteria > Pseudomonadota > Gammaproteobacteria > Burkholderiales > Burkholderiaceae_C > Rhodoferax. The sequence continues at coordinate 5,088 of JAQTSL010000149.1, read as the reverse complement.
GCATCTGCCACGCTATCCGGTGCCGTGTTTTCGCATGGGGCGGTTGGCTTGTCGGCTTGACCGGCGTGCGCAAGGATTAGGGGGTGTGTTGCTAGGGTGTGCGGTGGCCCGGTGTTTGCAGGCGCGCAAGCAGGTGACTGCGTTGGCGCTGTTGGTGGATGCCAAAGACAAGCAGGCCAGGGCGTTTTATCTGCACTACGGCTTTACGCAGTGCGCTGATTTGCCGATGCGGCTTTATTTGCCTTTGGGGGCTGCGTCGTGAGCATTCAAGCCATGCCATCCCGGCCTCAACAGCACGGTTTTGCTGCGATAGCAGCGATTTTTTTGGTCGTTTTCCTGGCCGCGCTGGGAGCGTTTATGGTGACTTTTTCCAATACACAGCAGCTTACTTCGGCACAGGATGTGCAGGGCACGCGCGCCTTTTGGGCGGCACGCGCTGGCCTGGAGTGGGTCATTGGCAGCGTGGTGGCCAGCACGGCAACACCGCCAGCGTGCCCGGTGTTGCCGGTGCCAGCGACACCTTCTTCAGCACCGACATCATCGACGACGCCATTGGCGACCACTTTTGACGGTGGCTTTAGCGTGACCGTGAATTGCGTTCGCAATGATTACGAAGAAGCAGCGGCGACACCCGGTACCCCGAATCGGTTCATTTACCAGTTCAGCGCGGTCGCCTCCACCGGCACTGTCGGCAGCATCGGCTTTATTGAGCGCAGCATCTCGGCGTCGATGGAACGCTGATTTGATGCCACTTTTAATTTATGAAAAATTGGGTTCCAGCAATTGTGGATAGTGTGTTAAAAGCTATTGAATAGAGAGTAAATTTTGCCTCTTGCAGTGAACATGACTGGTTATATTTTGCCGCGCACCTTGAGCGCACGGTTCACCATGAACAGGCCGGGCGTATGAAAATTCTTGTGAAAGCGATAGTGTTGGCGCTGACCTTGCTGGCGGGGCAAGCCATGGCGGTTACTTGTACCAGCAAGGCTGACGGCGATTGGAATTCGTCAGCCACCTGGACTTGTACCGGTGGCACAACCAAACCTGCCAGCGGCGACTCCGTGATTCTGGTTTCGCCCTATACGGTGTCGTTGAACGGCAACGACCGTACCGCAGCAACACTAACCATCAATACCGGTGCCACGCTCGACGACGATGGCCAGGACTTGACGGTCAATGGCAATGTCGTCAACAACGGAACCTTTGGTACCAACGGTGGCGCTTTGAATATGCAGGGGGTCAACAGCACGCTGTCTGGTGACGGGACTTTTGACGATACCGACATCAACATTGATGCCACTGGCGTTTCACTGCCCGTGGGTTCTACCATGACCTTGACCAATCAAGCGCAATTTCGGGTGGGCAATAACAACACGGGTACTTTCACACTGAACGGAACCCTCGACGGCACCGGGTTGTCCTCGGGCGACCGCGTCATGCGCGTCTATCAAAACTCAAGGGCCACCGTCAATGGCAGCATCAATGCGCCCAATGCCTATATTCGGGTTGAAAAAAAAGCTGCCATCACCAATGCAGGTTCGGTGAGTGTTCAATATATCGATAGTGACGGCAATAACACCAGCGCAGTCTGGACCCAGGCTGCCAATGCTGCCTTGACACTGTCGCAGACACCAGCATCCAAGTGGCGTGGTACGTTAAACGCCACGGCTACCGACAACACGGTTACCTTCAACTCGCCCGCGACGCCCATTGCACCCAGCAGCAATACCTATTTCAACCTGACTGGTTCGGGTGTGACCTGTCCGCATGGTTTTGTTATTTTGGGCACCTCACCCTGCGCGGTGGTGCCAGGGCTCACGACGGTCACGGGCAATCCGGGCACCTGTGTCAATGCAACTGGTATTGGCTCGGTCGCTTGGGCCCCCACGCCCACCAGCAACGTCAATTTAAGTGATGCCCTCTACGCCACTGCCTCGGTCAACGGCACCACCAACTATTTAAAGTGCACCGGTTACAGCTTTGCCATACCCGCGGGAGCGACCATCTTGGGTGTGATGGTCAACCTGCAACGCAAAGCATCCAAAAACAGCCGTGTCAATGACGCTGCCATGCGCCTGGTCAAGGCGGGGGTGATTGGTGCAACAAACCGATCCCAAGCCACTACCTACACCACAACAGATGTGTATGAAGCGCACGGTAACGCGTCTGACCTGTGGGGAACTACCTGGACACCTACAGACATCAATGCAACGACATTTGGTGCCGCCTTGGCTGTAAGAAGCACCAAGTCACGCACGGTTTATGTCAACCACATGCCGATTTCGGTCACCTACTCGGCACCGGCGGCGGCACCGCACCATATCCAGATTGAGCATTCTGGTGCTGGCAAGACCTGTGCCCCAGAGCAGTTGATCATCAAGGCATGCGTCAACGCGGCTTGTACAGCGCCGCATTTCACTGCGACAGATGTCACCGGTAACCTGACATGGGCGGGTTCGCCGGGGGGAACCCTTGCTTTCAGTATCACAGGTGGTGGTTCAGGCCAAACCACGGTAAGTTTGCCGGTAACCACGGCACAAACGGTCACCTTAGGAATCAGCAGCGTCAACCCCACGCCTACTGTCGCCACCCCCAGTTGCACGAATTTGGGGGGTGGTTCAGCGTGCCAGATGGTGTTTGCTTCTTCTTCGCTGTGTTTGGATGCGGTTGAGGTGGGCCAAGCCGTGGGAACCCCCATTTTTACCAAGCTGGCATCAACCGCGTTCACGTTGGATGTGAAGACATCCAGCGGGTCTGCGCTGGGCACTTCAGGCAGTCCGGTGTCAGTGGCGGTTGAGCTTGTCAATGCGTCCACCGGGAGTTGCGGTACTTATTCGTCGCTACAGAGCCAGAACGTCAGCTTTAATGGTGTCGGCAAGAAATCGGTATCCTGGACTTATGCCGGTGCGGTTAAACAGGCCAAGGTGCGCATGACCGCTGGCTCGTCGGCGAGTTGTTCGTCCGATGATTTTGTGATTCGGCCGCAAACCCTGGTGGTGGATGCTGTTGCGCTTCATGCTGACATCACTGGCGCGAGCGTCAGCGCAACGCCAGTGGTTAAAGCCGGAGTTGACTTTGCCGTGACTGCCACTGCCATTGCCGGTTACACCGGGCAGCCGACGGTGGATAACGCGTTGCTTGAAGCACACACTGCCACAGCAGTCGTAGGGGGTCTTACTGGTGCCTTCACTGCCGCAGCAACCCAAACCGGGGTGGCCAGCGGAACTTTTAGCTACAAAGAGGTGGGCTATTTCAAGTTTGGCAGCATGGCAGTGACCGACACAACTTTTGCAGCCATTGATACAGCAAAAGGAGATTGCGCACTGGACTCTTCCAATACGCTTGATGCCAATGGTCATTATGGCTGCAATTTTGGCAACACCGCTGCCAGCGACTTTTTGGGTCGGTTTATTCCAGACCACTTCAGGGTGCTGCCCGATCCGGATGCGTCGATAGAAAATCGCGCTGATTTGTGCGCCAATGGCTTGCTGGTGGCAGATGGGGTGACGGCATGTACCTCGCCTGCCTTCAGCTACCTGGGTGAACCGATGAATGTGAAATTCCAGTTGATCGCAGAAACAGCGGGAGCGACCCCGACCACGACACAAAATTATGATGCCCTGGCGAGTCCGAACTTTGCCAAATTTGACCCCTTGGTGCATTCGCTGGCCCTGGCGGCCATGGACGCCACGGTGTTGCCGTCCAACTGCGCGGTTGCCACTTGCATGACACCCCGACTGGTGGTGACAGGCATCACGGATGTTGCTGAGCGTTTTCAGGGCGGAACTGCGGATCTTTCTGCACCAATCTCGGTGTCACGTGGCGTATCGCCCGATGGCCCGTATGCCCAACTCAACGTGGGTATTGCGCCGGTGGACAGCGATGGTGTTGGGGTGGATATTTTTGATCTCGATACCGATACCACAACTGGCGTTGACCATGCCTTGATTGGGCAAACAGCGGTCTACTTCGGCCGTCTGAAAATAGGCAATGCGTATGGTTCTGAGTCCCTCACGTTGCCCATCAAAACTACCGTTCAGTATTACAACGGTACAAGCTGGGTGACCAGCAGCGCCGACAGCTTGTCGGCGCCCGGTGGCAGCGTGAACACGGCTGGCGTAACGGGCGCAACACTTTGCACCGGTCTGGGTTTTGTGACAACGCCAGCGGCCGTGGTATCCGGCCTGGGTTCTTTTACGCTCACCAGACCGACCAATGGTCGCTGTAGTGCCGACGTCACTTTGACGGCACCCGGCTATCTGCCCAGCCTGGCTGGCCGCGCCACCTTTGGCGTCTATAAATCCCCCTTGATCTACCGCCGCGAGAATTACTGATCTTAAAAGTTACATATCTTTTTTGATTCTGGCCCTTATGAATCAGGCGCCTAAAGCTATTAGACTCGAAGCGATCTCTGATCCGACCCTGACCTTGCTGATGACCGATATATTTCTGTTCAACGTTGCCGCAGCAGCGGTATTTGACTAGCCATGCGCTGGCCCTGGCAGTCAAAACCGTCTTCTGACCGGCTGGTGCTGTCCTGGTACCGGCGCGATGTTGCCTATGTGCTGGCTGGTGTTGCTGCCGACGGCTTGGTGGTGGTGCGCAAAGCCGGTGTGGTGCGTCAGGCCGGTGACAACCCGGCAGACGCGGCGCGTGCGTTGCTAGAGCTGGGCTTGAAGGGGCAGGACACCCTGCTGATGCTGTGCGTTGAGCAGTACCAGTTGCTGCAAATTGACACGCCCAACGTGCCGCCAGAAGAGCTTCGATCGGCCGCGCGCTACCTGGTGCGCGATATGCTGCAAAGCCATGTTGATGACGTCACGATCGACGTGATGAAGGTGGGCGACGGGCAGCAACAAGGAGCCGGGCATTCTTTTGTGGTGGCGGCAGCCAATTCGGTGGTGGCGCAGGTGACAGCGCTGGTGGCCGCACTGGATAGCCGGGTGACGGTGATCGACATCCAGGAGAATGCGCAACGAAATCTGCAAAATGCGCTGGCCCGGCGCGACGGTGTGCTTGACCGCGCCAACGCGGCGCTGGTGTTGGCGCAGGGCCAGCAGGCCGTGCTGACGATCAGCCTCAACGAAG
>JAQTSL010000148.1 GCA_028711355.1 Rhodoferax sp. | reverse complement strand
GTGGCTTGGGCGCGGGTCGGGTCGGGCTGCGCCCGCCCAACAGTTGTGCGCCTTGGTAGGCAGCCTTGATCATCAGCGCCACGCCGTGCTTGCACTGGTAACCGACCGGGCAGGTGCAGTCGCTGTCCCACTCCAGCACCTGGCCGTTCGGGCCGAGTTTGACCTCAATCGACACCTCATACGGGTGACGCTGGCTGCCTTGCACGTCGCCCAGCAGCAGCCAGTAGTCTTTAAGTGGCTCAATTGACAGGTTCAGCACGCGCTGGGTGCGGTACAAGTCCAGGCCGCGCGCGTAGGTGGCGGCGTCGCAGCGCTGCACCAGCGTAGCCAGCTCGAGCCAGAGCCCGAAAGCGGTTCGATTGTCAGATGTCAAATTGGCCTCTATCGATTTCTGGTATTGCGTAAGTAGCTATTGAATTAATATCAAATTAAGCACTGGCATGGGCCATGGCGTGGCCCGCTTGCTGGTCGGCGTGGTAGCTTGATCGCACCATGGCACCCACTGCAGCGTGGCTGAAACCCATCTCATAGGCCTGGGTTTCAAACATCTTGAAGGTGTCTGGGTGCACGTAACGCTTGACCGTCAAGTGGGCGTTTGAGGGCGCCAGGTACTGGCCGATGGTCAGCATGTTGATGCCGTGCGCACGCATATCGCGCATCACGTCCAGAATCTCATCGTCGGTTTCACCCAAGCCCACCATCAGGCCGCTTTTGGTCGGCACGTCCGGGTGCAGTGCCTTGAATTTTTTCAGCAGGTTCAGGCTGAACTGGTAGTCGCTGCCGGGGCGCGCTTCTTTGTACAGACGCGGGATGGTTTCCAGGTTGTGGTTCATCACGTCGGGCGGCGCGGCTTTCAAAATATCGAGCGCGCGGTCGTCGCGGCCCCGGAAGTCTGGCACCAGTACCTCAATTTGCGTTTGCGGCGACTGGGCGCGGATTTGCTCGATGCAGGCGACAAAGTGCCCGGCACCACCATCGCGCAAGTCGTCCCGATCGACACTGGTAATCACCACGTATTTGAGCTTGAGCTGGGCGATGGTGTTGGCCAGGTTCACCGGCTCGTTCACATCCAGTGGGTCGGGGCGGCCGTGACCGACATCGCAAAACGGGCAGCGCCGGGTGCATTTGTCGCCCATGATCATGAACGTGGCGGTGCCGTGACCAAAACATTCGCCAATGTTGGGGCAACTGGCCTCCTCGCACACCGTGACCAGCTTGTTGGCGCGCAGCACGTCCTTGATTTCATAAAACCGGGTGCTGGGGCTGCCAGCCTTGACACGAATCCACGCGGGCTTGCGCAAGATTTCGCCCTGCACCACCTTGACCGGGATGCGTGACAGCTTGGCCGCAGACTTTTGCTTGGCCAGCGGGTTGTAATCTTGTTGCGACGGGGCTTCGCGTATGGTGGGGTTGGCGTTGGGGCTGGTGCTTGGGGCAACGGTTGGTTTTTGGCTCATGGGGTCCAGTGCGAGGGCAAGATCAAGTCGGTTCATCAGGGTGCCAGGTAGGCGGTGAGCTTTTGGCCCAGCACCTGCGCGGCTTCGTCCCAACTGACAGAGGTGCCGATTGTAAAAAGGTCCACGGTCTGCAGGCTCCGGTAGCCGCAGGGGTTGATACGCGTGTAGGGTTCCAGGTCCATCGCCACGTTCAGCGCCACGCCGTGGTAGCTACAGTTGCGGCTGACTTTGATGCCCAAAGCGGCGATTTTGCCGAGACCGGTGAAGTTTGGGGTGTCAGTTTTTGTCTTGAATCCAGAAAAATTGGGGTCAGCGCCGTTGCGCTGCGCGGCCGGATCTGACCCCAATTCTTCTTGCGCAGTTGGTACATCGAGGTGCCAGGACTCTGATCTCGATTCTGACGTTTGTATGACATTTTTCATTGGCCGTTGCGGCAGCAGCGCATGGCTGGTGGGGTCATCCAGCCGCACATAGATGCCGGGCGCACCTGCCACGCGGTGGCCGGTTACGCCAAAGTGCATCAGCGTGCGTATCACCGCTTCTTCAATGCGATAGACGTATTCCTTGACGAAATAACCTCGACGTTTCAAGTTCAGCAGCGGGTAAGCCACCACTTGACCCGGGCCGTGGTAAGTGACCTGCCCGCCCCGGTTGGTTTGCACCACGGGAATGTCCCCGGGTTTAAAAACGTGTTCTTTCTTGCCAGCTAGTCCCTGTGTATAAACCGGTGCGTGCTCGCAAATCCACAATTCATCGGGTGTTTCGTCAGCACGTGCAGCGGTGAAGTTCTGCATGGCGTTGTAAATGGGTTCGTAGGCCGAGCCGCGTCCCAAATAATGTGGCGTCAGATCCCAGTTGTTTTCAGCGTTCACGTCTGGCAGCCTTACAGGACGACCTTGACCATTGGATGTGTTGACAGTGCGCGGTACAACGCGTCAAGCTGGTCCCGGCTGGTGGCGGTGACCGTGATCGTAATACCCACATATTTGCCGCCCTTGCTAGCACGCATTTCGATTGTGCTGGTGTCAAAGCCAGGGTCGAATTGTTGTGCGATGCGGGTGATGGCGCACACCAGATGATCTGTCTTGATACCCATGACCTTGATGGGGAAGGCGCAAGGGTACCGGATCAGGCCAACGTGATCGGATTCGGAGCAGGATGGATTGGAAGTATTCATCAGTGACTTGATAGAGGTCAATATTTGGTGGCGGTTGTCCAAAGCTTTTTCCCTATAATCGCGGGCTGAACTGACTGGGCACCGCCTGTAAAGTAAGCGTAATGTAAATGGGGACAATAGTACCGTTGGGTCCTCAGGACTCTGGCTTTGATATAGCTGAACCTGAAATTGTCTCATTGACACCGGCGCAAATTGCAGCCATCAAGGCTGCCAATCCGCCGGTTTCACCTTGGTGGGTGGTGCTGGGTCAGATCGTCGTCGGTTTGCTGGCGTCGATTCTGGCCTGGGGCTTCTTCGGTGAGGCGATCGCCAAATCGTTGGCTTGTGGAGTGTTGGCTGTCGTGGTTCCTGCGGCGTTGTTTGCGCGGGGGCTGACCAGCCGGTTTGCCACGGCCAATGTGGGCACGGCGGTGATGAGCTTCTTTATTTGGGAGCTGGTCAAAATTGTTTTGACGGTGGGCTTGCTGATGGCAGCGCATCGTTGGGTTGCAGGTCTGAGCTGGCCAGCCATGCTGGTCGGTTTGGTGATTGCGATCAAGGTGTATTGGCTTGCGCTGGCGTTTAGACGTCAACCCAAAGCCGGTGCGAGTGAATGCTTAACGGCAAAAGTAACTGACTAAAGAGTAACTGATGGCTGCTGAAGAACACGCTGTGCAACACGGTCCCACCGCTGGTGAGTACATTGGCCACCATTTAACCCATTTACAAACTTCCAAGCAATCGGGCGTGATTGACATGTCGGTGTTCAACCTGGACTCGATCGTCTGGGCCGCCTTGATAGGTGTTGTGGCGCTGTTTGTGATGTGGCGTGTCGCTAAGTCTGTGACCGCTGGTGTGCCGGGGCGCATGCAGGCTGCGGTTGAAATTTTGCTTGAGATGGTTGATACGCAAGCCAAGGGCATCATTCACAACGCCGAGTCGCGCAAGTTTGTAGGGCCGTTGGCGCTGACCGTGTTTGTCTGGGTTTTTCTGTTGAATTCAATGGACTTTTTGCCGGTGGACCTGATTCCGCTGGGCTGGGAAGCCATTTACGGCGCCATGGGCGGTGATGTGCATCACGCCTACATGCGTGTGGTGCCCACGGCTGACTTGTCCACCACCTTGGCCCTGTCCAGCGGCGTGCTGCTGGTTTGCCTGTACTACAACATCAAGATCAAGGGCGCCGGTGGCTGGGCGCATGAACTGGTGACGGCACCTTTCGGCACCAGCAAGAATCCGCTGTTTGCGTTGATTCTGGGTGTCCTCAATTTCGGTATGCAGATGATTGAATTTACCGCCAAGACAGTCTCGCACGGGATGCGGCTGTTTGGCAACATGTACGCGGGTGAGCTGCTGTTCATGCTGATTGCGCTGATGGGCGCGGTCGGCTTTGGGTCAGCCACCGGTATTGCGTTGTGGTTCGGTCATGTGGTGGCGGGTACCGGTTGGGCAATCTTTCACATCTTGATTGTTGCCCTGCAGGCTTTCATTTTCATGATGTTGACCTTGGTCTATGTGGGCCAGGCCCATGACCATCACTAACAGTTTGTCGGTCGGTTTCTTTCTCTTTTTCTTTTTCTTTTCAACTTGAATCCATAGGAGCTTTAAATGGAAAACGTGCTTGGTTTTGTGGCGCTGGCCGCTGGTTTGATCATTGGCCTGGGCGCTATCGGTGCCTGTATCGGTATTGGCATCATGGGTAGCAAATACCTCGAAGCCGCTGCACGCCAGCCTGAGCTGATGAACGAACTGCAAACCAAAATGTTCTTGCTGGCTGGTCTGATCGACGCTGCGTTCCTGATCGGCGTTGGTATCGCGATGATGTTTGCGTTTGCCAACCCGTTTGTATTGAAATAAGCGTCGTTGCCTTTCACTGATATAGAGAGGTGTTGTTGTGAGTATTAACGCAACCTTCTTCGCGCAGCTTGCGGTGTTTTTTCTGTTGGTGATGTTCACGATGAAATTCGTGTGGCCACCGATTGCAAAAGCGCTTGATGAACGCGCGCAGAAAATCGCAGACGGCCTGGCTGCGGCAGACAAGGCTCGCTCAGAGCTGTCGTCGGCCAACCAGCGGGGCGAAGCAGAGCTGGTCAAGTCGCGCACCGAAACCGCTGGCCGCCTGGCCGACGCAGAGCGCCGCGCCCTGATCATCGTCGAAGAAGCCAAAGCCAAGGCGGCGCAAGAGGCTGCCAAGATTGTTGCATCCGCCAAAGAAGAGGCTGAGCAACAAACCGTGAAGGCACGTGAAGCCCTGCGTGAGCAAGTGGCTGCGCTGGCAGTCAAGGGTGCTGAGCAGATACTGCGCAAGGAGGTCAATGCTGGCGTCCATGCCGATTTGCTCAACCGCTTGAAGACCGAGCTCTGAAAGTACGCCATGGCCGAACTTGCCACTATTGCTCGCCCCTACGCTGAAGCCTTATTCAAGGCCAGTGCGGCAAATCCAGCAGCCGTGCTGGGCTGGCTCGACGAGCTTGCCAGTGTTGCCGCCGAGCCCCAGTTGCAGCAATTTGCTGACAGCCCCAAGGCCACCACCGAACAGGTTTTCGGCGTGATTTCCGGTGTCGTGAAGGCGGCGTTGGACGCGCATGCGCAAAACTTTTTGCGCATGGTCATTGCCAACAGCCGCCTGGCATTTGTGCCCGAAATTGCGTCGCAGTTTCGCGCCCTGGTCAACGCCCGGAGCGGTTCGTCTGACGCCGTGGTCTATAGCGCCTTCCCGATTGAAGGTGCTGCGCTGACGCAAACCGCCGAGGTGCTTGAGCGCAAATTTGGCCGTAAGCTCAACCTGTCTGTGGTGCTGCAGCCCGAGCTGATTGGCGGCGTCCGGGTGGTCATAGGTGATGAGGTTCTTGACACTTCGGTCAAGGCTCGTCTTGAACAAATGAAAGTGGCATTGACGGCATAAGGCTTTGGCCTGCACCGTGTGCCCATTTAATGAAAGAAGGAAAGAGTCATGCAACTCAATCCCGCAGAAATTTCTGAACTGATCAAGAGCCGCATCGAGGGCTTGTCCGCCAGCAGCGACGTGCGCAACCAGGGCACCGTCGTCACGGTGACCGACGGTATCTGCCGCATCCACGGCTTGTCCGAGGTGATGCAAGGCGAAATGCTGGAATTCCCGGCCGGCTCAGACGGCCAACCCACCTACGGTCTGGCGCTCAACCTTGAGCGCGACTCGGTTGGCGCCGTGATCTTGGGTGAATACGAACACATCTCCGAAGGCGACACGGTCAAATGCACCGGCCGCATTCTTGAAGTGCCGGTGGGCCCCGAGCTCAAAGGCCGTGTGGTCAACGCGCTGGGCCAGCCGATTGACGGCAAAGGCCCGATCAACGCCAAAATGACCGACGTGATCGAAAAAGTGGCGCCGGGCGTGATTGCCCGTCAGTCAGTCGATCAGCCGATGCAAACCGGCCTGAAGTCGATTGACTCGATGGTGCCGATCGGCCGCGGTCAGCGTGAGTTGATCATTGGCGACCGTCAAACCGGCAAGACCGCGGTGGCGATTGACGCCATCATCAACCAGAACGGTCAGAACATGACCTGTATCTACGTTGCCATCGGTCAAAAAGCCTCCAGCGTCAAAAACGTGGTGCGTGCGCTCGAACAAGCCGGCGCCATGGAATACACCATTGTGGTGGCCGCTACCGCCTCTGAATCTGCGGCCATGCAATACGTCAGCGCGTATTCCGGCTGTACCATGGGCGAATACTTTCGCGACCGTGGTGAAGATGCCCTGATCATTTATGACGACCTGTCCAAACAGGCGGTGGCGTATCGCCAGGTGTCCCTGCTGTTGCGTCGCCCCCCGGGTCGTGAAGCCTACCCTGGCGACGTGTTCTATCTGCACAGCCGGTTGCTCGAGCGTGCCGCGCGCGTCAATGCCAAGTTTGTCGAAGACTTCACCAAGGGTGCGGTCATGGGCAAGACCGGTTCGTTGACCGCATTGCCGATCATTGAAACGCAAGCCGGTGACGTGTCGGCCTTCGTGCCCACCAACGTGATTTCCATCACCGACGGCCAGATCTTTTTGGAAACCAGCCTGTTCAACGCTGGTATCCGCCCCGCCATCAACGCCGGTATCTCGGTGTCACGCGTCGGTGGTGCCGCCCAGACCAAGCTGATCAAGGCCTTGTCCGGCGGTATCCGTACCGACCTGGCGCAGTACCGTGAGCTGGCGGCGTTTGCCCAGTTTGCCTCTGACCTGGATGAAGCCACCCGCAAGCAGCTTGACCGTGGTGCCCGCGTGACCGAGTTGCTCAAGCAGCCGCAATACAGCCCGTACCCGATCTCCATCATGGCGGCCACGCTGTTTGCGGTGAACAAGGGCTACCTGGACGACATCGACATGAAGAAAGTGCTGGCGTTTGAACACGGTCTGCACGGCTACCTCAAAGACAAGCACGCCGCGCTGCTGGCCAAGCTGGAAGCCGCCCGTGCCATGGACAAGGATGCCGAAGCCGAACTCAACTCTGCGGTTGCTGCGTTCAAGAAAACGTTTGCCTGAAGTCACCTGACACCACACGGAGACTGAGCTATGGCAACCGGCAAGGAAATACGCGGCAAGATCGCCAACTTCGAGAGCACCAAGAAGATCACCAAGGCGATGGAGATGATTTCGGTCTCCAAGATGCGCAAGGCGCAAGAGCGCATGCGCGCCGCCCGCCCTTACGCAGACAAGGTGCGCAACATTGCAGCCCACCTGGGCGCGGCCAACCCCGAGTACGTGCACCCGTTCATGAAGCGTAACGACGCCAAGTCGGCTGGCATGATTGTGGTCACTACCGACAAGGGGCTGTGTGGCGGCCTCAACACCAACGTGCTGCGCGGCGTGACCAACATGCTGCGTGAACAGCAGACTGTAGGCGGCACCACCCGCACGGTGGCCATTGGCAACAAGGGCCTGGGTTTTCTCAACCGCATTGGTGCCAGCGTGGTGGCGCAGGTCACCCAACTGGGCGACCGCCCGCACCTGGAGCGCCTGATCGGCCCGGTCAAGGTGCTGCTGGACGCTTATGCCAAGGGTGAAATTAACGCTGTGTATCTGTCCTACACGCGCTTTATCAACACCATGAAGCAAGAGGTGGTGATGGAGCAATTGCTGCCCCTGAGCAAGCTGCAGATGAGCGAAGACACCCGCGCCAGTGAAGCCGCCAGCGGCCAACAGCACGGCTGGGACTATCTTTATGAACCCGACGCACAGTCGGTCATCGACGATCTGATCGTGCGCTATGTAGAAGCGCTGGTGTTTCAGGCTGTTGCTGAAAACATGGCGTCTGAACACGCCGCACGCATGGTCGCCATGAAGGCCGCCACCGACAACGCAGGCAACGTGATTGGTGAACTCAAGCTGGTCTATAACAAGACCCGCCAGGCCGCCATCACCAAAGAGCTGTCAGAAATTGTGTCTGGCGCTGCTGCCATTGCCGCCTGATTTGCCGCCTGATCAACCTGACCGCCCTTACGCAAGATTTCAATTTTTTGGAGCAACAACAAAATGGCTCAAGCTAATACCAACGCTGCCGTCCAAGGCAAGATCGTCCAGTGCATCGGCGCTGTGGTTGACGTGGAATTTCCGCGTGACCATATGCCCCATATTTACGACGCGCTCAAGCTCGACGGCTCCCCTCTGACGCTTGAAGTGCAGCAGCAGTTGGGCGACGGCATTGTGCGCACCATCGCGCTGGGTTCGTCAGACGGCCTGCGCCGCGGCCTGATGGTTTCCAACACCGGCAAGGCGATCCAGGTGCCGGTGGGTACCGCCACGCTCGGCCGCATCATGGACGTGCTGGGCAACCCGATTGACGAGCGCGGTCCGGTCAATGCCGCGTTGCATATGTCGATTCACCGCAAAGCGCCGGTCTATGACGAGCTCAGCCCGTCGCAAGAACTGCTGGAAACCGGCATCAAGGTGATTGACTTA
>JAQTSL010000147.1 GCA_028711355.1 Rhodoferax sp. | reverse complement strand
GCTCCAAGTACGCGTTCTTCCCGTCTGGGTTTGACCAGCAAGCGACCGCCTTTTACACCCGCTTCGGATTTATCCAATCACCCTTGCGTGAGCGGCAACTGCTGCTGTTGCTCAAGGACGCACGCCGTGGGCTCACTTGCCCACCAACCGATTGAGCTTGTCGGCCTCAAAATGTTCTTGCCGTGCTGCATCTGGCGGCACGATCGAGACCACCTGGCGCGGGCAGTTGAGCTGCTCAATGGCTTTCCAGAGCATCGCAATCTGATGCTCTTGCAGCGCGGCGCTGTCGATCAGACCGCGCATCGCCTGGCTCAGCGGATCGTCGTTTTGCGTCACACCATAGGCTGAAAAGCCCATTTTGGCCGCCACTTCTTCGCGCTTGACGTCCTGCTCGGCTTGAATGATGCGCGCCGGGTTGCCTACCGCTGTGGCACCCGCTGGCACCGGTTTGGTGACCACTGCGTTGGAACCCACCTTGGCCCCGTCGCCGACGCTAAAGCCGCCCAGCACCTGCGCACCGGCACCCACCACCACACCGCGCCCCAGAGTGGGGTGACGTTTGGCGCCTTTGTAAAGCGAGGTGCCACCCAGCGTCACGCCCTGATAAATGGTGCAGTCGTCACCCACTTCGGCGGTTTCACCCACCACCACGCCCATGGCATGGTCAAAAAAAACGCGCTCGCCAATTTTGGCGCCCGGGTGGATTTCAATACCCGTCAGAAAGCGCGCCATATGCGAGGTAAACCGGCCCAGCCATTTGAAACCACTTGTCCAAAAGTAGTGCGCCAGCCGGTGCAGGATCACCGCGTGCAAGCCGGGGTAGCAGGTCAGCACCTCCCAGGTGCTGCGCGCCGCCGGGTCGCGCTCCACGATGCAATTGACGTCAGATCGGATTCTTGAAAACATGGGGGCTAAGTCTAACGTTCATGGCAACAAGGCCACGCCGAAGCATGAAAAATGGCTGTCATTGCGGACCCCGATCCGCAATCCAGTGCATCCAAATTCATGGATACCGGGTCGTTGCCCGGTATGACAACCTGCCCTTTCACGTTATTTGGATTGATTCAACATCGGCGCCAGGCGGGTCATGCCCGGGTCGGCACCGCTTGAAGCATCATCTTGGCTACTCCGCGCAAAATATGGATTTCTTCTTGCGTGACACCAGCGCGGTTGAACAGTGCGTTGAGCCGTGGCATCAGTTTTTTCGGCGCCTGCGGGTTCAAAAAGTCAATGTGCACCAGCGCCTGCTCCAGATGCGCCAGCATGCCGGCCACCTGCGCCGCATCGGCCAGCACCGCATCAGGCGTGGCGGCTTGCACCGGGTAGGCGGCCAGTGCCTCGCGCCAGTCATAGGCAATCACCTGCACCGCCGAGCCCAGGTTGAGCGAACCAAACTGCGGGTTGCTCGGAATGCTCAGACACACATGGCAGCGATAGACGTCTTCGTTGCGCATACCAAAACGCTCGGAACCAAACAAAAACGCCACCCCAGAATTACAAGCATTTTCGGCCGCTAGCGCTTGTCCTGCTTGCGCAAAAAGCTCTTTTTTTAGAAGCATTTCAAAGTGCTTGCGCGGGGTCGTGGTGGGCGGCCCAAAGTCGCGTGGCGTCATCGCCGTGGCGCACAGGTGGGTCATACCAGCCAGCGCCTGATCCAACGTGTCAACGATGCGGGCGTTGTTCAACACGTCGGTGGCGCCGCTGGCGCGCTGGATCGTTTCTTCACGGCGCAGCACGTTGGGCCAGCGTGGCGCCACCAGCACCAGATCGTCAAAGCCCATGGTTTTCATGGCGCGCGCGGCGGCGCCCACGTTGCCGGCCGAGCTGGTGTTGATCAGGATAAAGCGGGTCTGCATGGGCGGCCGTTAAAATGGCGCTATTGTCGCCGAGCCCATTGACGCTTGGCGCTGTTGCTCCTGACACCGCTCTTTCCACCCGACGCAGGTCCGCCCCGGCTGGCCTGCCCACCTGTAAACCAACCATGACCTCCCCCAATCTGCACCCGATGATCAATGTGGCGGTGAAAGCCGCGCGCGCCGCCGGCGCCATCATCAACCGCGCCGCGCTTGATGTGGAGTCGGTCCGCGTGTCGCAAAAACAGGTCAACGACTTTGTCACCGAAGTCGATCAGGCCTCAGAGCAAGCCATCATCGAAACGCTGCTCACCGCCTACCCCGGCCACGCCATTTGGGCTGAAGAGTCGGGGCATGAACACGGCGCCAAAGACTCCGAATTTGTCTGGATCATCGACCCGCTGGATGGCACCACCAACTTCATCCACGGCCTGCCAATTTACTGCGTCAGCATCGCGCTGGCGGTTAAAGGCAAGATCGAACAGGCGGTGGTCTATGACCCCACCCGCAACGATCTGTTCACCGCTACCAAAGGCCGTGGCGCCTACATGAACAACCGGCGCCTGCGTGTGGCCAAGCGCATCCGCCTGCAAGAGTGCCTGATCGCCACTGGTTTTCCGTACCGGGTCGATGACGACGTCAAGTTTTATCTGACCATGCTGGGCGACGTGATACAGCGCAGCGCCGGTGTGCGCCGCCCCGGTGCTGCTGCGCTGGATTTGGCGTATGTGGCAGCCGGCTTTACCGATGGCTTTTTTGAGCTCGGCCTGCAACCATGGGACGTGGCGGCGGGTTCGCTGCTGATCACCGAAGCCGGTGGCTTGGTCGGCAATTTGTCGGGTGACGCCAATTTTCTGGAGCAGCGCGAATGCCTGGCCGCCAACCCGCGCATTTATGGCCAACTGGTGGCCCTGCTGGGCAAGTACAGCAAGTTTGCCAGTGTTACCGACAAAGCCTCGGTGCAGGCTTTGACATAACGCATCTTTTGCGGCCATACGCAGGCGTACAGTGCGAACGGCGCACCGGGCGAGCAGTTGCGACACAGCAATTTTGGTGCTCCACTTACATCAACCGAGGAATCAGTATGTCAGATCAATCATCCAAGACCCCCAGCCTGAAATTGCCGCTGGAGGCCGCCGCCAAAACCCTGAAAGAAGCGTTCGACCCGTTTGGCATGGTGTCGTCGCAGATTAACGCCCAACTGGCCTGGCTGAGCCACCCACCCGAATTCATGCGCGCGGCCGACGCTTTCAGCTCTGACCTGGTCAAACTCACCAGCCAGACCCTATTTCGCCCGCTGGGCCTGAGTGAAGACGAAATTCACATCAAAAACCCCGCCGACGAGCGCTTTGCCGACCCCGCCTGGTCGCAATCGGTGCGCTGGGATTTGCTCAAGGACTGGTACCTGAGCATCACCCACCGTTTGCAAGACCTGATGCTTGAAACACCGGGCCTGTCAGAGCACGACCGCCACACTGCGGCGTTCTGGCAACGTAACTGGCTCAACATGGTGGCACCGACCAATTTTTTCTGGCTCAACCCGCAGGCGATGGACCGTTTTGCGCAAACCCGGGGCGAAAGCATCACGCGCGGCCTGCAAAATTTTGTGCGCGATGCGCAGGCGCAAAACATCCAGATGGTGGACTCCAGCGCCTTCAAGGTCGGCCAGAACCTCGGTACCACGGCCGGCAAGGTGATCTTTCGCAACGAGTTGGTCGAGCTGATCCACTACACGCCCACCACCACGCAGGTGCGACAAACGCCGCTGCTGATCATCACGCCCTGGATCAACAAGTTCTACATTCTGGACCTGACCGAGAAAAAGAGCCTGGTCAAGCACCTGACCGACCAGGGCTTTTCGGTCTTCATCGTCAGTTGGCGCAACCCACCGGTAGCGATGCGCGACACCACGTTTGACGACTACCTGCTGCAAGGTGTCAACGAGCTGGTGCGCGTAACCAGCGCATTCTGCAAAGTGCCGCAGGTGCATCTGGTCGGCTACTGCATTGGCGGCACGCTGGTGTCGGCCTACATGGCGTGGGCCAACAAGCGCTACCCGGCCAGCCAGATGCCAGTGGCACAGTGGACGTTACTGGCCACCTTGACCGATTTTTCCAGCCCGGGTGAGATCAACATCTTTATCGACGACAAATCGCTCGACGAACTGGATGCGCTGATGGCCAAAAAAGGCTATCTCGACGGCGCCGAGATGGCCGCGTCGTTCCGCCTGCTGCGCTCCAACAGCCTGATCTGGACCTCCTGGGTGCACCGCTACCTGCTGCGCGAACAACTGGTGCCGTTTGACGTGCTGTACTGGAACGTCGATGCCACCCGTATGCCGCAGGCCATGCATTCGTACTACCTGCGCCAGATGTACCTGCACAACAACCTGGTCAAGCCCGACGCGCTCACCCTTGGCGGCGAGCCGATCAGCCTGGGGCGTATCACGCAAGAGCTGTACGCGGTGACCGCCGAAGAAGACCACATCGCGCCGTGGACCTCGTGCTACCAAATCCGCAAAACGATCGCCCCTCAAACCAAGGTACGCTTTGTGCGCTCGACCTCGGGGCACATCCTGGGCATTGTCAACCCGCCGGTGACGCCACCCAAGCGTTCGTACTGGGTGGGTGAGCCCAGCGCCAAAGACAGCGCGCAAGACTGGCTGCAAAACGCCGAGAAAGTGCCCGGCACCTGGTGGAACGACTGGACCGCCTGGCTGCACCAGCGCACCGGCGAGATGGTCAAGGCCTACCCTGCCTCCAACCGCCAGTTCCCAGCGCTGACCGATGCGCCGGGCACTTATGTGATGGAAAAATAGGCGGTAGTCCACATCTACCAGCACGCCCGCAGGGGTCAATCTGCCCTGCAAACTACCACGCATCGGTTGCGCCCGTCAGATATTTCGTGCCAGGTGCAACCCAGCGTTTTGAAATTTGGGGTAAATTCGAAGCTCGAATTTAGCCCTTTGCTTTGTGGGTTATTGGGCGCGCCTTTTAAGGGGAAATGAAAATGTTTCATCTTCAACCGGTGAAGTGGCATGGCCGCTCAGGCTTGAAATACCTGAGCGTTTCCAGTGTGTTTGCCCAGGCTGTGATGCTGACAGTTCTTTGGCTGGCGGCCTGCTGGGTCGGCAATGCGCACGCGGCCCAAGCGGGGGCAATTGCGCCGACTTCGTTTGCCGTTGTATTTCGTCTCGAAGGTGAGCTCACGGCCTCGGGCCCCAAGGGCACACGTGCGCTGCACGTTGGAGACGCTGTCGCCGTTGGCGAACGTATCGTCGCCAGCGGCGCCGGTGAAGGCGTCCTGAAAACACAGGACGGTGGCTACATTGCCATTCGACCGGGTGCTGATTTCATGGCGCAGCAATTTGCGGCCGAAGGCAAACCCACCGACACCAGCCAGTTGAACCTGGCCAAAGGGGCATTACGCATCATCTCAGGCTGGATCGGCAAGATCAACCCGCCAGGCAGTCGGGTCAGCACTTCCACAGCGACGATCGGCATTCGCGGAACTGACCATGAACCCTATGTGCTTTTGAACGCCGACGCAAAGGCCACCCAATACAAGCCTGGCACCTATGACAAAGTCAACCAGGGTGGCACCACGCTGGAGGCCGGAGGGCAATCGATTGACATTGACCCTGGCAAAGTCGGCTTTGTCCGTTCAGTTGGCAAAACACGCGCGCTCCTGACCCTGCTGTTTCCGGTTTTGCTGGACAAGGTTCCAGATTTTTACGTGCCCGGCAAATTTGATGCTGAAATGGACGAGTTGTCCAAAACCGCCCAGGCCAACAATGAACGTGAGCTGCAAGCCAGACAAAAACAAGTAGCCATGTGTGTACCCGATGAGGTTGCCAAGCGCTGGCTGAAAGACCTTGACGAACATATTGTGCGCGGCCAAGCTGCGCCCATTCTGGCCATGTTTGCGCCCGATGTGCGAGTCAAGGCCACGGTGCGAGGGGCCAATGGGAAAATGACCGAACTTGAACTGGAGCGCGCCGAATTCGCAGACAGCATTGTGACGGCCATGAGTTCATTGCGTGACTACAAGCACCGGCGCATCACCACCGAGGGTCAAACCGCAGACGCTGGCGCAGCGGCGTGCGCTTCAATCAGGGTCAAATCGATTGTGATTGAAGAAGGCCGTCAGGCCGACAAACCGTATCGCTTCGAGTCTGAAGAAAAATACCTGCTCAAGCAAGTCGATGGCATCTGGCTGGCTGTCGAGGCGCAAACCCTCCAGCGTTGAACCGGGATTGTCCACTGAACTGCGGTGGTGAAGTTTGTTGGGGTCAGAGCACATCGCTGCGCGAGTGGTCTGACCCGCAAAGTTGTTAGTTTGTTTCATTACCTCGTTGCATCGACAATACAGTGATGGCTGCCCTGCTGGCACCAACATTGCTAGCACTATCAAATAGACTACCCCAACGTCTGACGGATTCAGATCACCCGGACACGTACCCATGACCATCCACGCAGCCATCAACCACGTTACCCATTACAGCTACGACAAGTTGGTCACGCTGGGCCCGCAGGTGATCCGCCTGCGCCCGGCCCCGCATTGCCGCAGCAAGATCATTTCGTATTCGCTCAAGGTCGAGCCCGAAGGCCACTTTGTCAACTGGCAGCAAGACCCGTTTGCCAACTACCAGGCGCGACTGGTGTTCCCCGACAAAACCAAAGAATTCAAGGTGACGGTCGATGTGGTGCTGGATATGTCGGTCTATAACCCGTTTGACTTTTTTCTGGAGCCCGAGGCCGAAGAGTTTCCTTTTGACTACGCTGCCGACCTCAAGCAGGAGCTCACACCCTATCTGGTGCCTGACCCGGTCACTCCCAAGCTACAGACCTATCTGGACAAGATCGACCGCACCAAGCGTCGCAGCGTGATCTTTTTGGTGGACCTCAACGCGATGGTGCACCAGGACATCAACTACACCATCCGCATGGAGCCCGGCGTGCAAACGCCCGAAGAAACACTCACACTGGCTTCGGGCTCGTGCCGCGACTCAGCCTGGCTGATGGTTCAACTGCTGCGCAATTGCGGTCTGGCCGCGCGCTTTGTGTCGGGCTATCTGATTCAGCTCAAGCCCGATGTCAAGTCGCTCGATGGCCCCAGCGGCACCGACCACGACTTTACCGACTTGCACGCCTGGTGCGAGGTCTATCTGCCCGGCGCGGGCTGGGTCGGGTTGGATGCCACTTCTGGCCTGCTGGCGGGTGAGGGCCACATTCCACTGGCCTGCACACCGCAGCCGTCGGGCGCTGCACCGATTGAGGGCGGCGTGGACAAGTGCGAAGTGACCTTTGCGCACCACATGGCGGTCACCCGCGTCTATGAAGCACCGCGTGTGACCCTGCCTTACACTGAAGAGCAATGGGCGGCCATCATGGCGCTGGGCAACGTGGTGGACACGGAGCTACATGCGGGTGACGTGCGCCTGACCATGGGTGGCGAGCCCACTTTTGTGGCCGTGAGCGACCGCGACGCACCAGAATGGAACACCGACGCGCTGGGGCCGACCAAACGCGGTTACGCCACCGAATTGGTGCATAAGCTGCGTCAAGAATACGGCCAAGGCGGCTTTTTACACTACGGCCAAGGCAAGTGGTACCCCGGCGAGCAACTGCCGCGCTGGGCCTTGAACATTTACTGGCGCGCTGACGGCCAACCGGTATGGGCCAACCCCGCCCTGTTTGCGGACGAACGCGTGCCCACCCACTACACCCACGCCGACGCTAATGCCTTTAGCACCACGCTGGCGGCCAAGTTGGGGGTGACACCCAAGTTCATCCAGACTGCGTACGAAGACACCTGGTACTACCTGTGGCGTGAGCGCCGTCTGCCGGTCAACGTCGATCCATTTGACTCGAAACTTGACGACGAGCTGGAACGCGCTCGCCTGCGCCGCGTGTTTGAGCAAAAGCTCAGCACGCCGGTAGGCTACGTGCTGCCGGTCAAGGTGGCCGGGTATGACGACGCGTATGGCCCGGCCTGGACCACCGGCCCCTGGTTTTTGCGCGATGAACGCATGTATCTGATGCCAGGCGACTCACCGATGGGGCTGCGGCTGCCGCTAGATTCGCTGCCCTGGGTGAGCGAGGCCGATTTTCCGTACATGATCGAGCAAGATCCGTTCAACCAGCGCGGTGACCTGCCGGGCTACGCCAGCATGACCACGCGCTATGCCGGAGCTGCTGGTGCAGGTACCACCGGCGCAGGCTCCAACGCCACGACAAGTGCGCCTTATATGGCGGGCGCTGGCAGGCACACTGAAGCGCCGCGCAAGTTTCAGACGACCAGCGCAGCGGCCCAAGGTGGCGACAACGGCATCGACGCGTTGCAAACCGAGCCCGCCGACTTTGCCCGCGTGCCCACGGCCCAGGAATCGGCTCACTGGATCACCCGCACCGCGCTGTGCGTCGAGGTGCGCGACCCGCGCCGTGCCAATGGTCCGGCGGCCGAAGCCGTGGGGCAGTCTGCTGGCGTGATCTACGTGTTTATGCCACCGCTCGAACGGCTGGAGTACTACCTGGACTTGCTGGCCGCGGTAGAAGCCACCGCGCAAGAGCTGGGCGTGCAGATCGTGATTGAAGGCTACCCGCCGCCGCGCGACCCGCGCCTGAAACTGCTCAGCGTCACACCCGACCCCGGCGTGATCGAGGTCAACATCCACCCGGTGACGCACTGGAAGGAGCTGGTTTACAACACCGAG
>JAQTSL010000146.1 GCA_028711355.1 Rhodoferax sp. | reverse complement strand
GACCCCCAGGAACCCAGATCATGGCCAAAGAACCCCGCACCGAAGCCGCCCGCAAGGCCACTCCCCGCCCAGTCGCGCCCAAGGGCGTGTGCTATACCGCGCCGCACGGCCAGATGCGCAGCCTGGAGCGTGGCGTGGCCACTAACAACAAAAAGAACCCGGGCAAGCGCTGCCATCAAGGCGGCTGAACACCAATTATTTTGCCAGGCCGATGGACCCTCTCGGCGCAAGGCAAATCCGCGCTGCCATGCGGCAGGTTGAATCGACGCGGTTGCAAGCACGCGCGTCCCCGGCGCTGACGCGGGCTGTGGCCGAAGTCAAAAATTTCCAGGAGCAAAGATTTTCATCGACTTACCAGGATTTTTTGGCATCTGACCGCTTTGGACCGTGTGCCAGCTTTTTCCTGCGAGAGCTCTACAGCGCGCAGGATTACACCCAAAGAGACGCTCAATTTGCCAAAGTTGCCACGGCGATCGAGCGCGCGTTGCCGCAGCCAGTGATCGCCACCACGGTCAAATTGGCAGAGTTGCACGACGCAACCGAGTCGCTTGACCTGCAAATGGCGCAGCACTGGGGCGACGACCCATCGGTGCGCGCAAGCAGCCGGTATCAGCGGGCTTGGCGCGCCCTTAATTGCCGCGAAAAGCGCCTGTGGCAACTGAACATGGTTCTGGACATTGGCCGGGAACTGGGGCGTCTGACGCGCAAGCCCGGGCTACGTCTTTTGTTGAAGATGATGCGTCGACCAGCCTCCTTGGCTGGCTTGAGCGACTTGCAGGGTTTTCTGGAATCAGGTTTTGACCGTTTTGCGCAACTGTCAAAGGACCCCGCAGCGTTGCAATGCTTTTTGGAAACGATCGAAACCAGGGAACACGACTGGATCAACCGGTTTGAAACAGCGCCGACGTGATCGGCCGGTCTGCCGCCGTTAATGTCAGCTACTGGTGGTTGGTTTCACCCAAACGATGACATCAAATCGTTTTGCTGAAGCGCACGACTGATCAAAGGTGACGTAGCTCTGGATGCGCGCGCCATTGCGGTCACCCAAAAAGTTGCCAGCCTCACCCCAGGTGGGGATCAAATACATCCCACGTTGGAGAAAACCGACGATGGCGCAATCACAGCCAAGCTCTCGCTCGGCGGCCTAGGAAAACCTGGCACTGTCCAGTAATTGGCGAAATTAATTGGGGTCAGACCCCAATTACGCCAATTACGCCGGTCTGCAACCGCACAGCGTCTTGCGCCTGCACGTCGGGGTCTTGGTCGTAACGCTGCTTGCTGGCGTGCCAGGCATCAAAGGCCAGCCCAAGCGCCATGGCCTTGACAATTTTGTGCAGCCGGGGCTTGTTGAGTTTTTCATACTCAAGATCCAAAGGCGGCAGGTGCAAGGTGCTGCGGGGCGATTGCCCCAGGTACAGCCAGTCACAAAAAGCTTTTTCTGCGGTGGCCCGCGGATGGCTGAAACGGTTGTCGCGCCAATCGTCCACCGGCAAGGCGGCCAGCTCATGCATGCCCCAGGGCAGGGCGCGAAACTGAAACGTGCCATAAGGCGTTTTGACGGCACTCACGTTGGGCACCTGTAGCCCCGGCGCCATGGGCACGGTGCAGGTGATGGTGTCGCCAAAATTGTTCAGTATCCAGTGCTGCTCCAGCACCCATGACAAACTGGGCACCGCCCCGCGCCGGATGAAGCCGGCTGCCGCTGCCGGACTGGCGTTGCAATGCCCTGCTGCGTTGACAAAAATACCGGCGCGTATTTTTTTCAGCTTGCCGGCCTGCACCGCCTCACGCAGCCAGCGCTCAAAGGTTGGGCGCGCAGGCGGGTCGGGTTGCGCCTGCGCCTCGCTCCACAAACTGCCAGTCGTCCAGACTTCAACCTCGCTGCGGATTAGCACCGCGTCAAGCAAAATTTTCCACGGCGCGCTCATGGCATCCCCGTCGGTGCTGCTGTGCTTTCAGCCGCCTGCGCGATCCAGGTCTGTACGGTCTGCGCCACGTTCAGTGTCATTTCGTCCCAGCGTTGCTGGTTCAGCGCTTCGCGCTGATCGGGTGGGATATAGGGCAGTAACTCCTGCTGCGCCTGGGCGAATTCAATGGCGCATATTTTGTCGAGTACGCCCGCCTTTAATTGCAACCATTCGTCGCGGCTGCTGCGGGTTGCCAGAATGGTTTGCGGGTGGGTGGCAAGCAAATCGTGCAGATCGTAAATATCTCTGGGCACGTTGCGGTTGACACTCATCACGGCCATCACCTTGCTGGCAGCCAGCATGTCGTGGCTGTAGCTGGTGACAACAAAAGGCGCCATGCCGTAACGCGAAGGCGGTGTCACTTGCACTCTGGTTTGGCACGCTTTGGGAACCGGGTTGCGGCCGGAAACCTCCACCACAAAGCGCACTGCGATACCCGCTGCGGTACCGGCCAGGCGCATGCGAACCGTTGTTTCGGTACTTTTGCCAGGGTCGATCTCTGCACCCCGTAAGCCAGCCGATTGCGCCGCATATTGAAGCGCTCTTTTGACACCGCTTTGCACCGAGGTGGTTGACACCCCTTCGGCGCGGTCGAAATCGACATCTTTGGTCAGCCGCATACTGCCCACCGCAACGCGCATGGCCAAGCCGCCCTTGAGAATCAAACGGCTTTCATGGGCGTGCGACAACTCCCGCAGCATGGCAATCTGGCAGCGGTCGATGACGGACAGGCCCGGCGAAAATCCCCGATCAATCGGATCAGATAAAATTGACATAGCATAGTTACATCTTCATATGATGTTTTTATTCTATGCCAAAGTGAGCATCATGGCTTTATCCTGTTGTCCCTGAAGTCAAACCAAGATCACGGCCGATTCACCCAAAACCCCACGCCATTGCCCAGCGTCTTGCCGCTGGTGCCAAAGTCCAGGTAGCCTTTGCCGACAGCATAAGCCCCCAGAGTGCCATTGGCTTCCATCGTTGGGGAAAAAAAATACCATTGCGACAGCGGGTTGTCCCAGGCCCACAAGCTGGTCAGGTTCAGCGGGATGCTGCCCGTTGCGGGCGGGGTGACACTGAGCGACGCGTTGAACGCCGACGGTGATACGTCGTTGCCCGTGGCGACCAGGTTCCAGCCGGTTTGCAGGTTGCCCGCAGTCAAGGCAAACGCGGCGCCGCTCTGGCTGCCCAGCGTGGCCGCCTGCGCTGGCGTTGACCCAATAACCTTCTTTGGGGTTGATGCTGGCGAGCACGTCGTAGCCTTTGCTTTGGGCATAGGCGGTCATCTCGGTAGCGCTCAATTGGGTGGCGTAAAACGCCCACTTGCCCTGCGCGGTCCACTTCTAAACGGTAGTGACACCGCTCACGCCCAGCGTGTTGGCCACGTTGATGCTGCCGGGGTCGCTGTTGCCCATCAGGTTCCAGCCGGTTGCCAG
Organism: Rhodoferax sp.; assembly: GCA_028711355.1. Lineage (GTDB taxonomy): Bacteria > Pseudomonadota > Gammaproteobacteria > Burkholderiales > Burkholderiaceae_C > Rhodoferax. Next base: position 5,217 of record JAQTSL010000146.1, on the reverse strand, counting down.
GTTGATGGGCGTGAACGCAGCCGCCCACGCCGGGGCCAAAATTGCGTAAAGAACGACGTGACGGAAGTGAGTACGCATGACTGATTTCCTGATGAAGCAAACCTGTGGAGCACCGCAAACTGGTGCTATTTGTTAACCCAGAATCCATTGCCCAGCCCCAGGGTTTTGGGGACCTTCTGTTACGGCCGAGCAAAGAATAGGCAAGACCTGGTCGCGCATCCTAGGGCTGTTGCGGGCGTTTGGGTATCCCCCGTTTGGGTGAAATGGGCCGCAAAAGACAGTTTTGTTGATGTGGCTAAAAGTGAAACACGCTATGCGCCGTCTTTGCTGCCGCCAACGCGCCACAGCGAAATTAGTTGGAGTCTGACCCCAATTAATTCAGAGGAATCTAGGTTCAAAGGTGATCAGGCTCACCATCATCGTCCTAGGAACATCACCGGCTCCCTACCCCCGGTGGCAGCTCAAAATCAACCGGTGGGGCTGACGTGGCGGCGGGTGTTGACGGCGCGGAGATTTGTGGTAGCACCGGTGTCTGTACTGGTGCTGCGCCAAATGGCACCATCGGCACCAGGCCAGACGCGTTGGCTGCGCCCGCTGCACCGTTGACCGGGCTTCTGGGAATGGGCTGCGGCAGCACCGGCCGCTGCGCTTGCACGATCGGCTGCGGCAGCACCACCCCACCCTGCCCGGTGCCACCTTGTTGGCCGCTTTCGGGCCCAAAGTTGAATTCCAGCAAATCGTCGGTAGGGCGGTGCAGGTTGCGCACGATGCGCGGCGTGATCGACAGCAGAATTTCCTTGCGGCCGCCTTTGATCACGTGGCTGCTGAACAGGTTGCCCAGCACCGGGATGTCGCCCAAGCCGGGCAGGCGGTTGCTGGTGTTGGCCTCGTCGGTGCTCAGCAGGCCCGCCAGCACCTGGGTTTCGCCGTCGCGCAGGGTCAACGTGGTGGTGGCGTTGCGCGTGCCGACCTGGTAGGCGGTGGTGCCGGAGTTGACCACCGTGTTGGTGATGGAGCTGACTTCCAGCACGGTTTTGATGATGACATCGTCATCGAGCTGGATCGACGGTTCAAACTCAAGCTTGATACCGACATCCAGGTAGCTCACCGACGAGCTGGTAGCCCCGGTGGTGGTGCCGGGATAGGTGGTGGAGGTGATCACCGGCACTTTGTCGCCAATGTGGAACTTGGCTTTTTCGCGGTTACGCACCCGAATGCGGGGGTTGGCCAGGATGTTGATGTCGCCCAATTGGCGTTTCAGGTTGATGGCAATGGCGCTGTCAAGCCCGCTGACGTTGATGGCGGTGTCGTTGATGGCGCGTAACGCATTGAGCGTGATCGGGTTGGCCACGCCAAAAGCAATCTGGTCCGGAAACTTCAGGCCCAGGTTGTTGTCGGTCGTGTGGTTGAACTCCAGAATTTCAACTTCCAGCATCACCTCGGGCTCTGGCTGGTCGTGCGCCGCAATCATTTTTTCGGCCATGGCGACCTGTTCGGGGGTGTCGCGAATGACGATCAGGTTGCGCTTGTCGTCGGTGTAGAGGTCTTTGATCTTGAGCACGGTCTTGAGCAAGATCGAGAGCTGCTTGACGTCGGCATTGGCGACAAAAAAGTTGCGCACGGTCAGGTCCTGGTACTCTTTGACCTTGTCCGGGCGGGCCGGATAAACCAGCAAGGTGTTGGCGTTGACAACACGCGTGGCCAGCCCGTTGGAGTGGGTGATTTGCGTCAGCGCCTCGTCAAACGCCACGTCGCGCAGCAGCACCGTCACGCGGGTGTCTTGCTTGAGGTCGCGGTCAAACACCACGTTGATGCCGGTGCTGCTGGCCAGGGCATCAAACACCATCTTCAGTGTGGCATCCCGAAACACCATCGACACCGGTTTGCGCAGTGCCGGGCTCAGGCTGGGTTGGCTGTTGCTGCGCCCGGCTTTGTCGTCCAACGCGCGCAGCGCCAGGCGCGCCGCAGCATGGCCAGGTGCCTGCGCCAGCAGCTTGCTGAACTTGGCGCGTGCTTCCTGGTCGCGACCGGTGGCGGCGGCACGGCTGGCATCGTCAAACAGGCGCTGTTGGCGCCGGGCGCTGTCAATCGCTTGCAAGCCCTCTTGGGCACGCTCGTTGGACGGATTCAGCAACAAAATGCGCTGGTAGATTTCAGCCGCTTTGGCGGGCTGCTTGTCGCGCTGCTCGGCCGCCTCGGTCAGCAGCACGCTGATGGCGCGCTCACGCGTGGTTTTGACGGCGGCGCTGTATTCGGCGTTGCTGGGGGCCTGCTGACTGGCCTCAAAAAAACTTAATAACGCGGGCTCCCACTGGCGTGCGACCAACTGGTCCTGGCCGCGCTTGAAGGCATCCTGACCGGTGGCGCAGCCGACCAAAATCAACAACAAGCTGATCAAACTAAGGCGATAAGTCATGGAGAGGTTCCAATCTGCAAGGTGTTTTCTTGGCCGGTGGGCGTGTGGCGAAAGACCAGTTGTTGGTCGGTCATGGCGGTCAGTTGCCAATCACCGCCGACCGCCTGGCCTACCTTGGCGGTGACAACCTGGCCTTGCGCGTCGGCCAAAAAGACGTGGCTGTTAGCGCCGTCGATCAAGTGTCCGATGTATTTGAGCTTGAACTCCGGCTTGGCTGGCCCGGCCGGCAAGGCGGCCGAAGCAGCCACTGCCAATGGCGGAGCCGGGCCAAACAGGTCGGTAATGGGGCGCTGGGCATCTGTCCGCTCAGCCCGCTCTGGCCACACCAGCGGCAATGCTGATGCCGGGGCGGACGGCCTGGCCGGTGCACGGCGCGTACTGCGCTCTGCCACCACACTGGGCGCGGGCGCGTCCTGGCTCACTTGCCAGGTGGCCCACAACGTGAGCAACAAGCCCGCCAACAACAGCAGGCGCCTGCGGGTATCGGGGGTCAGGCTGGGCTTCATGGGTTTGAAAACAATACCAGCCGCACCTGCGCACGCACACCGGTGCTGCCGACCGGGCGGCTTAACTCAATGGACTGCAGCGCCAGCGCCTCATCTTGCGCCATCAGCTCGCGCAAAAAGTGTCGAATGGCGGGGTAGCTGCCACTCAGGTCGGCGTGTACTTCGTGGCGCGCCATGGCACCTGAATCGATTTTATTTTGATAGCTTGCTTTGCGCACCAGCACTGCGTTGTGGGCTGCTATGGTATGCAAACGTTGAACGCGGGTCCGGGTATTGGGCTGCTGCCCCAAGCGCGCCAAAATGCTCTTTAGCCGGGCCTGCGGGGGTGATACTGGCTGGGCCGACGCGCCAGCGGTTTTGCGCAGGGCCGCAACCTCTTGCTGCAACTGCTGCACTTGTGTTCGCACCGGTGCCAACACGCTGTACTCAACCCAGCCTTGCAGCGCCAACATAACCAGCAGCGCCAGTGCGATCACCACGGCAAAAATGGGTTGGGGCCAAGACGACTTCATGGTACCGATCCCCAGCGGGCCGTGACCACGGCGCGCAAAACGTCACCGTTGTCGGGCCAGGCTTCAGAGGCCAGCATTACATCAAACAAGGGCTCTTGTTGCGCCAGGTTGTGCACCAGCGTAGCCACCTGGGCAAAGTCGGGGCTGCTGACACTCAGGCTCACCAAACCGTCGGCCGCGTGCGGGGTGATGCTTTCCACCACCACGCGCGGCGGGCGGGCGGCTTCAATAGCTTGCAGCAAACTGTCCCACGGCACTGCCAGGCCGCTCAGCATGGCCTGGGCGCTGCCGGCCAACTTGGTTTGCTCGGCGCTCAAGGCTTGCGTCTGGCTGCGCGCGCCCTGGCCCAGCATCTGTTGCTGGCGCGCCCGTAGCGCAGCGTGTTCGTCCTGCAGCGTCTGCCAGCGCCAAACAGCAGCGCCCAGTTGCAAGCCAAACACCAGTGCCACCGCCGCAATCAGCGCCTGCCTGCGCCGGGCACGCTGGGCCCGCTTCAGGGCAAAGTCAAGATCAGCCAGATGCTTCATGCGGCACCTGCCAAACGAATACATTGTTGCAAGCGCCAGACCCAACTACCCGATAGCTCCGCGGCCGCACAAACGCGCGACGACCAACCGGCTTCCAGCAGGGTTTGGCGCAGCGCGGGCAGGTCTTGGACGGCATCCACATCAATGATCACCAGCGCCCGGCAGGCATCAGCACGGCGCGCCGATTGGCGAGCCAATTGCAACGGCAACTGCGCCGCCCGGTTGGCTGCATCACCACCTCCAGGCAGCACACATCCGTCTTGCAGCACACCGTCTTGCAGCCGCACCAGCAGCCCATGACTGCGCGCCAAAACCAGCAGCCAGCAGGCACCCGGCTGTTGACGCAGTTGCGTGCCCAACAGCAGTCCCTGCGACCGGGCACTGGCGAGCACGCAACCACGCTGTGTCAAACCGGTTTGCAATGCTTCAAGTGCGATAGCAGGCCAGGCCATAGCAACAAGGCGTGTAGCGTGCTGGCTCCAGCAGTAACGCCAACCCAGCATCAGCTCGCCATAAATGCGGCGGTAATGTTGGCTGACCAGCGTGTCGGTCGCGCTGTCATCGGGTACTTTGGCTGGTAGCGTTAACACGGCCGGGCGCGCCCAGGCATCTGACACGGCTACGTGCACGCGCTGGCCGCGCCGCGGGGTTTGATCCATCAGCGCAAAAAGCTGGCCCACCGCATGACCAAAGCTGTCAGCCAGTGGCTTTGCCTTCGTATCGAAGCGCTGCACCACGGGCAAGTGCTTGCCACCCGCGTCAAAGACAACCGCCTCGGGCGTGATCAGGGCGTGGCACGGCCGACGCAGGGCGGCAAGCGCACGGCCAAAAGCCGACAGACCGGTGGGTGGTGACAACACAATTCCCTCTGGGTGAGGCAGTGCGCTGTCAAGTGGTGCACTGCCTGAGCGAGTGATTTTAGAGGGCTTGGTGCGGGTGAGCCCATCAAGGCCGATTCACCCAAAACCCCATGCCTGCGCCCAGCAGTTTGCCGGTAGTGGTGAAGTCCAGGTAACCCTTGCTGGCGGTGTAGTCAAACAGCGCTGTGCCGCCCTGGCCTTGCAGGTTGGGGGCGTAAAAGTACCACTTGTTTGCTGGGTTGTCCCAGGGCCGGTGTACCACCGGCTGTCTCAGCGCATTCGCGCCCATGCGCTGATCTGCTTTATGGCTTTGATCTTGTTTCGGGTGATGCGTATGCGCCTGAAGGCAGCCAAAAGATCAGAGTCGCCCACCACGCTGCTGGAGAGTCTCAAACG
>JAQTSL010000145.1 GCA_028711355.1 Rhodoferax sp. | reverse complement strand
GCACGACTTGCTTGCGCCGCTCGTGAAGTTGCTCCAGGGTTTGGTTTCTTGCGCTTTCTTTTTCCATGCGATTTCGATCATGAAATTCATGGAAAGTTCAAACTTATTTGGGCCGAATCAATAGTGCCTGAATTCGGCCGACAGCTTCGTCATAGCCAAGAGAAACGGGATACATCTTTCCTCCAACTTGGGTTCTTGAACGGTGTCGACCCGTGCCACCAAGGGTTGCAGTCAGTTTTGCAAGAAGTTGAAGTCACTTTCGTCCCTTTGAACCTTGTCGACTATGCTGGCGAAATTTGGACTTTCCCGACACTTCGTATGTTTGGACTATAGCCCACTGGACATCAAGCATAGACGACTGCAATCGCGGCAAACATGAAGTCTACGACCTCCTGCTGGCAGGCACCCAGATGGACTTCCAGTTACCTGCCGTTCGCAACCGGCAGCTCCCGCTGCAAAGCGGCTCCAAGTTTGGATCCATTGCTGCCATTCAATTTGACAGATTGACAACTGAAAACCGCGCTTGACCACCATTTTTTATGCGCTTCTGGACCGTCGTTAACAAATATCGCCATACACGCAGTAGGATTTCGTCGTAACCTAAACAGTCTTCCCTCAACTGAAAGGCAGTGGCTAGCGATGGCACTAACGAATGAACGCCTTGATCGTCTTGTCCTTGGGGCACGACGTAGCGCTGAAGAAAGGGAACAGGGTTACCGGGCACAGGCGCTGAAACTGTTTCCCTGGGTCTGTGGACGCTGTGCGCGCACGTTCGATCAAGCCAATCTGCAATTACTGGAAGTGCATCACAAAAACAATAACCACCACGACAACAGACCTGATGGCAGCAATTGGGAGCTGCTCTGCACGTACTGCCACGAAAACGAACATTCCAAGCTCAAAGACATGCAGGGGCGCAGCGATAGTGGCAATGTCATGCCAACCACCACTTTCAATCCGTTCGCCGATTTGAAGGCAATGATGGCCTCGAAGAAGTAGTCTTGATGTCACGTTCAAGCTCGTCAAGGTCACAACGCACAAAGCCGAAGTCTGTGAACGGTGGTTGACCGGCCTTCAAATTCATGAAATTGACTCACCCGGAAGCTGGCATTGGTGTCCGTCAGGTACCGCTACATTGCCGAACTACGACTGCATCCATTGCTGAAGTAGCTTCTTGGTTGACTTCTTTGCGAAAACTGCCGTCTCAGGTCCAAAGCGACAGGTCCCTCAATTGCGCAGGAATTGGCGGCAAGATTTCAATTAGATGGACGGGTCGTGGGTGGATTGGAAGGAGTGGCTGTAGTCACTGAAATATGCACTTGTGCGACTTCCAACGCCCTTGAGGCGTGGTGATTGGGTCAGGTGACCGGGCTTTGGGGTGAAATGCGTGCGCCTTGGGCTTTTGCGTTCGACGGCATATCCCCGCGCGTGCTTTCACCCCAAAACCGCATGCGCCTGACCCAGTCGCCGCGCCGTGCGTCGATGCTGCCTTTTACGCGCACAGTAGCTGCCCCCATGGCATGACGAGAAGACACTCTGGCGGCTTGACGCGTTTTACACCACAGCACTTTGAATCGCACCCGCCAACCCGGGCAGGCTGGACGGCGCTGTTAGAATGCCGGGCTTTGCTGACAACATCCACAGACTCAAGGAACATCAATCATGGCATCTGGAAAACCCAAGAAAAAGAACCCGCGCCTGGCGTCGGGCCGTAAACGCGTCCGTCAGGACATCAAAATCAACGCCGCCAACACGTCGCTACGTTCGCAGTACCGCAGCGCCGTCAAAAACGTCGAAAAAGCTGTTCTGGCTGGCGACAAAGCCAAGGCCACCGAATTGTTTGGCAAGATGCAAGCGGTGGTGGACACGGTGGCCGACAAGGGCATCTTCCACAAGAACAAGGCCGCTCGTGACAAGAGCCGCCTGTCTGCCAAGGTGAAAACCCTGGCCACAGCCGCCGCCTAACTTTTAGGCAAACCGCCCGGGGGAAACCCCGCCGTTTGTAACGGGTGCGCTGTCAGCAAAAGCAAAAAAGCCGTCGCAAGACGGCTTTTTTGTGGGCGTGGGTGATGGCCTGAGCTACTATAAATGGTGGGGGCAAAAACCATCGGTCTAAAATCTGCGCTCGATGGCCCAACCTGCGTTGGGCCGCTTTGTTTTTTCACGGAGCTTCGCCCATGACCGCTGCCCAGACACCGATTGAAGCCGCCTCACCGCACGTGATGAACACTTATGGCCGACTGCCGATTGCGCTGTCGCACGGTCAGGGCTGCCGCGTCTGGGACGTCAACGGCAAGTGCTACCTGGACGCGCTGGGCGGCATCGCCGTCAACACGCTCGGGCACAACCACCCGCAACTGGTACCAGCGCTGCAAGATCAAATTAGCAAGCTGATTCACACCTGCAACTACTACCATGTGCCACTGCAAGAAGCACTGGCCAAAAAACTGGTGGAACTGTCGGGCATGACCAATGTTTTTTTCTGCTCAACCGGGCTCGAGGCCAATGAGGCGGCGCTCAAGTTGGCGCGCAAGTTCGGCCACGACCACGGCATCGACCGCCCGCAGATTGTGGTCTATGAAAAAGCCTTTCACGGCAGATCCATTGCCACGCTAAGCGCCACCGGCAACCCGAAGATTCACGCCGGTTTTGAGCCGCTGGTTGAAGGCTTTGTCCGGGTACCAATCAACGACATGGCCGCCCTGCGCGCAGCGACGCACGATAACCCGAACGTGGTAGCGGTGTTTTTTGAAACCATCCAGGGCGAAGGCGGTATCCACCCGATGCAGATGCAGTATCTGCGTGACGTGCGCGCGCTGTGTGATGAGCGCAACTGGCTGATGATGATCGACGAGGTGCAGTGCGGCATGGGGCGCACTGGCAAATGGTTTGCGCATCAGTGGGCTGGCATCGTGCCCGACGTGATGCCGCTGGCCAAGGGTCTGGGCTCGGGCGTGCCAGTGGGCGCAGTGGTGGCTGGCCCCAAGGCCGCCAACATTTTCAAACCCGGCAACCACGGCTCGACCTTTGGCGGCAACCCGCTGGCGATGCGCGCCGGGGTGGAAACCATTCGCATCATGGAACAAGACGGCTTGTTGACCAACGCCGCGCGTGTTGGCAGCCATCTGGCTGGCGCGCTGGCCGCTGCGCTGGCCACCGAACTGGCCAGCGGTGCGGTCAAGGAGATTCGCGGTCAGGGGCTGATGATCGGCGTCGAGCTGGCCAAGCCCTGCACCGCGCTGGTGCAACAGTGCGCCGACCACGGGCTGCTGATCAGCGTTACCGCCGACAGCGTGATCCGGCTGGTGCCGCCGCTGATCATGACCGAAGCCGAAGCCGACGAGGTGGTGCACATCCTGGCGCCACTGGTCAAGCAACTGCTCCAGGCCTAATCAGTTGGGGTCAGAGTACATCGCTGCGCGAGTGGTCTGACCCGCAAATCCTCGAACATTTCCCCTCCACTCAAGGTTGAAACAAGATGCCAACCCCCAAGCATTACCTGCAATTCACCGACCTCAACGCCAGCCAGTATGCCTACCTGTTTGACCGGGCCTCGTTCATCAAGAAGAAGTTCAAGGCCTACGAAAAACATCAGCCCCTGGTGGACCGCACGCTGGCGATGATTTTCGAGAAAGCCAGCACGCGTACCCGCGTCAGTTTTGAAGCCGGTATGTACCAGTTGGGCGGCAGCGTGGTGCACCTGACCACCGGTGACAGTCAGTTGGGCCGCGCCGAGCCGATCGAAGACAGCGCGCGCGTTATCAGCCGCATGGTGGACCTGGTGATGATCCGCACCTTTGAACAAACCAAGATTGAGTGCTTTGCCGCGCACAGCCGGGTGCCGGTGATCAACGGCCTGACCAACGAATTTCATCCGTGCCAAATCCTGGCCGACATCTTTACCTTTATTGAGCAGCGCGGATCGATCCGGGGCAAGACGGTGGCCTGGGTCGGCGACGGCAACAATATGGCCAACACCTGGCTGCAAGCGGCCAAACTGCTCAATTTCAAGGTCAACGTGAGCACCCCAAGCGGTTACGAAGTGAATGAAAAAATTGCCGTTAACGGAGACAGCATAAGCGCAGAGCACTATCAGTGCTATAGCGACCCGATGACCGCCTGCAAAGGCGCCGACCTGGTCACCACCGACGTCTGGACCAGCATGGGCTTTGAAGCCGAAAATGAAGTGCGCAAGCAGGCGTTTGCCGCCTGGCGCGTCAGCGCCGAGATGATGGCCGCGGCCAAGCCTGACGCGCTGTTCATGCACTGCCTGCCCGCCCACCGGGGCGAAGAAGTCGCGTCCGAGGTGATCGATGGGCCGCAGAGCGTGGTCTGGGACGAGGCCGAAAACCGGATGCACGTGCAAAAGGCGCTGATGGAATACCTGTTGATGGGCCGTCAGGGCTGAGCCTGGCAAACACGATTCGAACATGAGCGATAAAAAAGACCGCAAGTTCTGGTGGACCTTGGCCAAACTGGTGCTGTGGGCCGTGGTGTTGCTGGTGTTGATCGGCCTGGGGCTGTATTACACCGCCAAGTTCAACACCTACCAGCCCCCCGGTTCGCAAAATTCGATCGATTGGGGCATCAGCCGGGACTCCCCACTTCGCAACAGGCGCTAAAACCGGCCAAGCGATCCCACCGTCTTTAGCGGGCGTTATGCAGCGGCAACGGACCGCCACCGTACAGCCAAGGCAGGTCCAGCAAACGCTCGCCCAACAAACGCATCGCCGCGTCACGGCCCCAGCGCAGCGGGCCGGTGGCATGAAAAATTTCAGCGTTACGGATGGCGCGTGCCTGCACGTGCGCGTTGCGCGCCCAGCGGGCTCTGGCGTAGTCGTGCAAAAGTTTCTGCACTGGCGCTGACTCGGCCCGGGCCCCGTCCAAAGCGCCAGCCTGGTGCAGCACCTGTGCCAGCGTGGCAGCGTCTTCGATCGCCATCGCCGCACCCTGCGCCAGATACGGAACCATCGGGTGCGCCGCATCGCCCAAAAAAGCGACGCGCCCGTTGGCGTGCTGGTAGGACCCCCGCATCGGCGGACGGATGCAAAGCGGCCAAAGCCGCCAGGCGTTGATGGCATGGATCAGCTCCCGCAACTGCGGGCAAGTCATGGCCATGGCACGCTGCAAGTCCTGCGCGTTGGCGCTGTGATCCCAGTGCGACATATCGCCGCGCACCTGTCCGTGCACGATCGCCACCACGTTGAGCCACTGTCCGGCCGCCACCGGGTAATGCACCACGTGCAATTTTGGACCCAGCCACGCCGTGACCCGCTGGCTGCGCAAGGTGGGCGGCAAATCGCTTTGCAACACCATGGCGCGGTAAGCCAGATGCCCGGTTGGCTTGGGCACTCCGTCGTGCAATAGTTGCTGACGCAGCGTGCTCCAGGCGCCATCGGCGGCCACCAGCAGGTCACCACGGGCTGCCTGCGCGTTGCTCAGTTGAACCGTCACCTCGGTAGTGTCCTGGCACGCGCCAGCAACGGTGGCGTCAAGATGCAGGGCCACGTCGGCGCGGTTTTGCAAACTTTGCACCAGCAAGTGATGCAGGTCGGCGCGGCGAATGGTGGCATAGGGGGCGCCGTAGCGCTGCAGCATATCGGCACCCAGCCGCAGGCTGGCCAGTTCAGCGCCAGTCAGTGCGCTGCGCACCTGCAACCGGTCTGGCAATGCAACAACTTGATCAAGCGCCGGCTTCAAATCCCAACTCTGCAGCACTCGCATCACGTTGGGCCCGAGCTGGATACCCGCGCCAAATTCGGCAAACACCTCGTTGCGCTCAAACAGCGACACCCGCGCACCGACGCGCGCGCATGCCAGCGCCGCCGACAAACCACCAATACCACCACCAGCAACCAATATATGCGCCATCTATTTAATCAGTTGGGGTCAGAGCACGTCGCTCGCGCGAGTGGTCTGACCCGCAATCCTTAATCAGTTGGGGTCAGAGCACGTCGCTCGCGCGAGTGGTCTGACCCGCTATCCTTAATCAGTTGGGGTCAGAGCACGTCGCTCGCGCGAGTGGTCTGACCCGCTATCCTTAATCAGTTGGGGTCAGAGCACGTCGCTCGCGCGAGTGGTCTGACCCGCAAGGTCTCAATAGTGGCTATTTTCAACAAACACCACTTCAGCAAACTGACAACTTGGTTGGCAAAGCTAAGGGCTTGTTCAAGAATAACCTGTGCATTTGGACGCCGGATTTGGGATGCAATGCTAGGCGCAAAGCGCGCCGTGTAGCTCTGCTACACAAGCGTTTTGCAACGACGCAGTGCGCCCAAAGCTGGTGAACCAAATGTATAGGTTATCTTTGAACAAGCCCTAAGGCCTTGTAAAGCCCTAAACCAACTGCGCCCAGGCCTTCTCTAACCGCTTCACACTCACTGGCTGCGGCGTGCGCAGCTCTTGGGCAAAAAAGCTGACGCGCAGTTCTTCGAGCAGCCAACGAAATTCTTGCTGGCGCGCGTCGATCACGCCTTTGCGCTCTGCGACCAAGCGCCAGTAGCGCTGCTCCAGCGGTTGCAGCTCTTTCAGTCGGGCGTTGTCGCGGGCCGGGTCGGCGCGGTATTTTTCCAGCCGTACCGTGATGGCTTTGAGGTAGCGGGCAAATTGGTGCAAGCTGGCCCAGGGCGTGACGCTCAGAAACTTCTTTGGCACCAGGCGTGCCAGTTGCTGGGCTGCATCGGTGCTGGCATCAGGGGCGTTTTTGCTGTCTTTGATCTTGCGCGCCGTTATGGCGTACTCCAGCAGAATCGCCGCCGCCAGCCGCGCCACTTCAGTTGCAATCAGGGTCAGGCGGCCCCGGCCCTCATCCACGCGCTGTTTGAAGGCAACTTCGTCGGTCGGCAGCGGGTCCAGCAAAAAAGCGCGGTCCAGCGCGACACCAATGATTTGCTCACGCAGTTCTTCCAGCGTGCCACCAGCGCCCGAGCCGTCGGCGTTTTTGCCGACCTGCATATAAGTGACGGCCATTTTTTGCAGGTCAGGAACATTCTTTTCAAGGTACTTGAGCGCGTCTTTGATTTGCAACGCAACCAGGCGGCGCAAGCCGGCGCGGTGTTTGGCAGCAGCCAGGTCGGGTTCATCAAACACCTCAATGCAGACGGCATCGCCCGCGTCGATCAGCGCCGGGTAGCCGATCAGCGTCTGGCCGCCTTTTTGAATTTCCAGCAGCTCGGGCAACTCGCCAAAAGTCCAGCCGGTGTAGCGCTGGCCAGCCGCCGCTACAGCCGCCAATTTTCTATCATTTTTAATAGCTGCCTGCGCATGTTCCGCTTGTGCTACAGGCTGATTTTTACCATCTTTTGGCAGAGCTAATTTTTCTGCTGTTTTAGCCAGTTTGAGCCCGGCCAATGCCTGAAACGCGCCGCGCGCCAGTGCCCCCAGTTCGGCCTTCAAAGCGCCCAGGTTACGACCCTGTCCCAGTTGGCGGCCGTGCTCATCGACGACGCGAACGTTCATGAAAAAGTGCGGCTGCAACATATCCACCTTGAGGTCGGCACGCACCACATCGACTGTAGTGGCGACGCGCACCAGCTTGAGCACTGCGTCGATCAGCGAGCCGTGGCCAAACACCTCTGGCACGTTCAAGGCTTCAGCCATCTTGCTGGCCGACTCGGGCAGCGGCACCAGGCGAGCGTGGCCGCTGGTGCAGAGTTTTGAGCAACGCCTGAATTTTGTCTTTGAGCATGCCGGGCACCAGCCATTCACAGCGCTCTTCATTGACCTGGTTGAGCACAAAAATCGGCACCGTCACGGTCAAGCCGTCTTTGGCATCACCCGGTTCGTGCAGATAGCTGGCGGGGCAGTCAATGCCACCAAGCCGCAGCGTTTTGGGAAAGGTTTGGGTGGTGATGCCCGCAGCTTCGTGGCGCATCAACTCTTCCATGGTCAGCAGCAATAGCCTGCTTTTAACCATCTGGGCGCCCCCGCCCGCTGGCATCGGTGTCAGGTATTGCGGCTTTTTGCTGACGACACGGTACCAGGCATCAAAGCTATGGCCGCTGCACACATCCGGCGGCAGTTGCTGGTCATAAAAAGCGTAGATCAGTTCGTCATCGACCAGCACGTCCTGGCGGCGGGCTTTGTGTTCCAGGTCTTGCACCTGTTTGACCAGCTTTTGGTTGGCGCCTAAAAACGGCCATGCGGTGTCCCATTGGCCACCCACCAAGGCCTCGCGGATAAAAATTTCGCGCGCGCCGGCCAGATCCACCCGGCTGTAATTGACACGCCGGCCGCTGTAAATAACGACGCCATAGAGCGTGGCGCGCTCCAGCGCGTTGACTTCGGCGCTGCGTTTCTCCCAATGGGGGTCAAGCAACTGCTTCTTTAACAGGTGTGCCCCGACCTGCTCCAGCCATTGCGGCTCGATGGCGGCAATGCCGCGGCCAAACAAACGCGTGGTTTCCACCAGCTCGGCCGCCACAATCCAGCGGCCCGGTTTTTTAACCAGGTGCGCGCCGGGGTGCGGGTAAAACTTGATGCTGCGCGCGCCCAGGTACTCACCGCCAGACCCCTCCGTCTCCAACTTGCAGCCGATGTTGCCCAACAAGCCCGACAGCATCGACAGATGCAACTGCTCGTAGCTGGCGGGCTTGGTGTTAAGCCGCCATTTGTGCTCGGCCACCACGGTGTGCAGTTGACTGTAAATGTCACGCCACTCAC
>JAQTSL010000144.1 GCA_028711355.1 Rhodoferax sp. | reverse complement strand
CGCAGATGCGGTGGGAGACAGGGGTTCGTGAGTCATGGTGTTCAATGATTTCCCACCGCCACCGTGCGATACGCCTGATCTGGCCGATTCGGCACATCCGGGAAGCGCAACTCCAACAAACCCTTCTTCACCATTCCGCCAAGAATGCGGCCTTGCAAGTTTTCAGCATCGCGGTTCAACAACGCAGCCAAATCCTTGGATGTCAGCCACCGGCCATCGCACAGGCGCAGAACCAACGCTTGCATTTCAGCCGCAGGCAGCTTTCCTTTTAGGCGGGCGGGTTCCGCCAATGACAGGAGTTCCGGCGGCAAATGAGGGGAGTTCGCCGTCAAATGAGGGGAGTCCCCGCCCAATTGGGGGGAGCTTTGGGGGGAGTCTCCCTCCAAATCAGGGGAGTCCCCGCCGAATTGGGGGGAGTCCTCCGCCACGCGGTAACTCGCCCAGCGCCGCTGGTTTTGCTGCGTCAGCAGGCCATCGCGCACCAGGCTTTGCAGCACGCTGGTGATGTCTTTGGAGTGTTCGCCGGTGATTTCCTGCATGCGGCTATTGGTGACGCTGCCTTCCACCTGGGCCGTCACCACCGCCTGCACCGCCGTTTTGTCCAGCTTGGCAAAACGTTCACCAAAGCGCACGCGCAGCGCCTGGTCCACTTCATCCGGTATCAGGCTGACCATGGGCAGCACCAACTTCACCCGGTCGGGCTGCAAAGACTCTTCCAGCCGGGGCGAACGCCAGTGCTGCGCACGCCAACCCGCCCGAATCTTGTCCATGCCCGAGCCCGCCTTGTCGCCACCGCCCATGAGCTGGAACATCAGGTTCAGACTCTTGTTGCGGTAACCGCTCGTGCTGAAAATATCAAACCCAGTAAGGCACATATTCAGCAAACTTCTTTCCGCTGCCATGCGCAACGCCATCATCGTCCACCCCAAACACCAGTGTGCCACCGCCGGGGTGGTTGGCAAAAGCCATCAGGTGCTCGGCCAGCCGGGCGCTGTTGTCTGACAGGCGGGCCTTCCAGTCGATTTCGTTGATCTCGTGCGGCACCAGCGCCAGGCTTTCGGCCAAACCCCGCAGTGCCTCAGGAAGCCAGTGTTTTGCAGCCATGTGATACCAAGTGATTGATTTGTATGGGTTTTTTGCAGATTTCCGGATTCACGTGTGATAAGCGCGGAAGCCGTTGGGCTTTTCGGCCACGCCCAACACAATGGTGCCGCCCTGGGTGTTGGCCATGGCGGAATAGGACTCCCAAAAACTGCCAGGCATGCCACCGCGCGCCGATTTGAATTCGGTATCGATGCCCTCGGTGCTGGACTGCAGGGCGGAGAAAAGATCAAGCTGGCGCATGGTTACTCACAAAAACTTCCGGTCTGCGCCAGCTCAGGACGGGATTTGACCTGTGGCAGCAGCGCACACGTGAACACCAGCGCCTTGCCGATCCAGTTGGACTTGTCGACGATGCGCAGGCCGTCGGGGTCACCGTAGGCGACGAAGATGCGAAGGGAGAAAGGGGTTGGGTCGATGCCGTTCATTGGAGTCTTGTGGCTAACCGTTATTTAGCCCACTCCTCTGACAGCCTTTCGGCCTGTTCCAGCACCAGCCGAATAGCTTCTTCCTGCATATCAGGTGGGTACTTGTAGCGGCGCAGGGTAATGCGCACCAGGTTGCGCAACCGGGCGCGCACGCTCTCGCGCTTTTGCCAATCCACCGTGGTGCTGTTGCGCAGCTTCTCGGTCACTTCCACGGCAATCTTCTTCAGTACCTCGTCGCCCAGTTCGCGCACCGCGCTCTCGTTGTCGGTCAGTGCATCGTAAAACGCCAACTCCGACGTGTTCAAGCCGAGCTTGTCGCCACGCAACGCCGCCTCTCGAAACTCCTTGGCCATGGCAATCAGTTCTTCGATCACCTGGGCGCTTTCCACAGCACGGCTCAGGTAGCGGTTCAGCGCGGCTTGCAGGCGCTCGCTGAACTTGCGCTCCAGCACCACGTTGGTTCGCATGCGCGACTTCACCTGGTCAGCCAACAGCTTTTGCAGTAGCTCCACAGCAAAGTTGCGCTGCGGTAGCTGGCGCACTTCTTCCAAAAATGCGTCGGACAAGATGCCAATGTCGGGCCGATCCAGCCCGGCGAGTTTGAAGATATCTTCCACCCCCTCGGCCACCACCGCGTTGTCCAGAATTTGCTTGAGCACTGCGTTGCGGCCCTCTTCCGACAGCTTGGCATCTGACGTGGTGGCCTTGGCAATCACCGCCTTGATGGCCTGGAAGAAAGCGATTTCTTCGCGCAACAGCGCCGCATCGTCCAGTGTGCCGCACAGCGAGAACGTCTTGGTGATGGCCAGCACCACATCGGCCCAGCGCTTCTTGCCCTCGTTCAGCCCCAGCACAAAGTTGGCGGCAGGCAGCAGCAACGCCGTGGCATGGGTGCGGTAGGTAGTGAAGTCAAAGCCGTGCAGCAGGTGGCGTGCCACTTCTATGAGCTCTTGCAGCTTGGCCAACGCCTCGGCGGCGTCCAGCGTGGGCTGGCCCTTGCCCTTGCTTTCGGTGTAAGTGCGCAGCGCCTTGCGCAGCTCGGCAGCAATGCCGATGTAGTCCACCACCAAGCCGCCCTCTTTGTCGCGGAATACGCGGTTCACTCGCGCAATGGCCTGCATCAGATTGTGGTCGCGCATCGGCTTGTCGATGTACATGGTGTGCAGGCAGGGCACGTCGAAGCCGGTGAGCCACATGTCGCGCACGATCACCAGCTTCAGCGGGTCAGCCGCGTCCTTGAAGCGACGCTCCAGCAGCTTCTTGGCGGCGCTGTTGTAGATGTGCGGCTGCAGCAGCGCAGCATCTGCGGCAGAGCCGGTCATCACCACCTTGATGGCACCCTGCGCCGGGTCATCACTATGCCAGTCGGGGCGCAGCTTGACGATGGCCGCATAGAGCCGGGCGCAAATCTCGCGGCTCATCGCCACCACCATGCCCTTGCCCGCCACCGCCGTGTTGCGCGCCTCAAAGTGCTGCACGATGTCTGCCGCCACCAGGTCCACGCGCTCCTTGGCGCCCACCAGCTTTTCCAGCGCGGCCCAGCGGGTCTTCTCGGCCTCTATCAGCGCTGCGTCTTCTTCATCTTCAAAAACCTCTTCCACATCCGCGTTGAGCTTCTCCATCTCCACCTGGTTCAGGTTCAACTTGGCCAGGCGGCTCTCGTAAAAGATGGGCACCGTGGCGCCATCGTCCACTGCATCCTGAATGTCGTAAATGCTCACGTACTCGCCAAACACCGCGCGGGTGTCGTGGTCGCCTGCCTCAATGGGCGTGCCGGTAAAGCCGACAAAGGTGGCGTTCTTCAGCGCGTCACGCAAATGCTTGGCAAAGCCGTATTTGTACTTGCCGGTCTTCTTGTCCAACACGGCGCGAAAGCCGTATTGCGAGCGGTGTGCCTCGTCGGCCATCACCACGATGTTTTGCCGGTCTGACAGCAGCGGGAACACCGCCTCGCCCGCGTCCAGCGTGAACTTTTGCACTGTGGTGAAGATGATGCCGCCCGAGGGTCGCCCGGCCAGCAGGGCGCGCAGCTCGTCGCGGCTGCCCGCTTGCTGCGGCAACTCGCGCAGCAGGCTGCGGGCACCCTGGAAGGTGTCGAACAGCTGGCCGTCCAGGTCGTTGCGGTCGGTCACCACCACCAGCGTGGGGTTGTGCATCTCGGGCTGCTGCATCAGCTTGGCGGCAAAACACACCATGGAAATGCTTTTGCCCGACCCCTGTGTGTGCCACACAATGCCGCCCATGCGCGAGCCGGGTTTGACCCGCTCGGCATAGGTGGCCCACTGCTCCTGCGCCACATTCGCGGCGGGCGGCGTGGCGGCAATCACCGCAGCCTTCACCGCCGCACGCACCGCGTGAAACTGGTGGTAGGCCGCTATCTTCTTCACCAGCTGGCCATCGGCCATCTCAAACAGCACAAAGTAGCGCAGGTAGTCCAGCAACAGCGCGGGCGCAAAGAAGCCGCGCACCACTTTTTCCAGCTCAAACTCCAGCAGCGGGCGGTCGTTCTCGTTCTTGACCGTGCGCCAGGGCATAAAGCGCTCAAAACTGGCGGTGAGCGAGCCCACCCGCGCCCGCAAACCGTCCGAGGCCACCAGCGCCGCGTTGGTCACGAACAGGTCGGCCACCTCGTCCTTGTACGTCTGCAACTGGTGAAACGCTTCCTTGATGCCCACTTGCTGGGCCGCCAGGTTTTTCAGCTCGATCACCGCAATCGGCAGGCCGTTGATGAAGCACACCAGGTCGGGGCGGCGCGGCTGTTTGCTCCCCTGCACGGTGAACTGGTTCACCACCAGAAAGTGGTTGCGCTCAGGGTTTTCAAAGTCCACCAGCACCACCCGGTCGCCCCGACGCTCGCCGTTGATCTCTACCGCCACCGGCACGCCGCCCACCAGCGCCTCGTGAAAGGCGCGGTTGCTTTGGATGAGCGAAGGGTGGTCTGGCTTACCCAACTGGTGCGCCACGTCGTCCAGCACGGCGGCGGGAATTTGCGGGTTCAGCCGCGCGAGCGCCTCGCGCAGCTCGCCTTGCAGCAGCACCTGGCGGTAGTCGCTGCGTTGGGGGCTGTCGCTGTCGGGCGCAATGTCGGGGCCTGCGCGGTAGTCCCAGCCTGTGTCTTGGAACCAGGTGAGGGCGAGTTGTTCGAGGTCGGATTCGGTCATGGGCCTCCCTGTCAGGCTTCGGTTGGCGGAACTTGCATCTCGCCGGAGAGGAGTTTGGGCAGCAAGGTATCCCGAAGACTCTGTAATGTTCGTCCTTGATGCGTCAACTGATCAACCTCTGCATACAGCGACGCAACGGTTTTACCGAAGCACTCCAGCAATTTTTCGCCAGGGTCAATGATTGGCACCGATTCAAGATGCCCCTTGGTCACTGCCTCACGGGAGGCTCCTGCGTTCAATCCCATCAGGTAGGCCTTCGTATCGAGCCCAAGCAGGTGAAGGTGAATGTAGCGCGATGCGAAACCTGCCTTCGCACGGATGATGGCCACATGCTGATTGACGCGGGCTGGCAAGACATGGGGATCAACCACACAAGTCCGAAGAATCGAGGCTCCTGTGATGTTGATCAGCACATCACCTTCTTTGACTTCCACGCCATTCAACTGCTTGGCGGCTTCATCGGTGATGTGGGCCAACCCGTCCCAGACAAAATTTGAGTCGTACACGTTCTGGCTGCGAATCAGGGACGTTCCCTCTTCGAGGTAAACCTCACGTCCGCCCCTGGGCGTTGCTCCGCTACCGATCTTGCTGGTCATGCCTTGTAGCGTTGTCACTGCCCACCCCTTCGGAATCTCCCCAAGCTCCGAGTCCTCGAAGCTGTCGGGGAATAGCGCGAGGAGCTCGGGGGTGAGGCCGAGGCGTTGGCAAATGGAGGCGACGCTCTCGCCGCTGGCCTTTGCACGCACGGGGTCGAAATCGACAAACCAGGACTGGAAGATGGCGCGGGCCATGGCTTCCAACGTTTCGTTCATGCGGCGGTTGAGTTCGATTTTGTCGTCGAGGGTGGCCAAAATTTGGGCGATGGCGCGTTGCTCTTCCAGCGGTGGCAGCACAAACGGGAGTGACGACAGAATTGTTGTATTCAGGTTTGGCATCGTCGCACCTTGAGCGTGACGAACAATCCATTCCCGAACAATTGGGTGTCCGAGGTAATAGGCCGCATACGGGGGATAAACGGTTCCTTCACCAAACCGGACTCGCAGACATCCAGTCCCACACAGCCAGCCGACCTCTCTTTCCCGAATGAGGGCTCGGCGCTCTACATCACCGCGACGGCTATAGACAATATCGCCTGCGCGAACCAAGTAGCGAGAAAGCCGTTTTGCATCAGCGAGCGTGATTCTGGCGATACCGTCTTCGCTGATACGGTTGTCCCCGATGTTCTGGGGCATGATTGATGGAATGCCTGACGGCACATAGTCTGAGGCATGAAGTTGACTACCAAATGGCCCCGTCTGCACGTCACCACCACCTCGCCTACACGCCTCACCAAGCGTAGTTGGTTCCCAGTGATCGGGAATTGAGAACAGTAGCTCACTCATCCTCACCCCCCAATTCCCCACTCAACTCCGCCTCAATCTGCTCAATGGTCGGCAAGCTGCCTTCCAGCTCCTGCGGTAGTGCGCGGGTGAGCTGGGTTTCCCATTCGGCTACGCTGATGGGGTGGGTGCTGCCGGCCAGGGCGTATTCCACCAGCACGCGGTTCTTTTCGCGCACCAGCAGCAGGCCCAGGGTGGGCTTGTCATCGGGGTGGGCCAGCAGGCGGTTCACGGCGGTCATGTACATACCAAGCTGGGCACCGTCGCCGGGCTCGAACTTACGCGCCTTGAGTTCTATGACGACATAGCAGCGCAGCTTGAGGTGGTAGAAAAGCAGGTCGAGGTAAAAATCATCGTCACCAATTTCCAGATGCACTTGTCGACCCACGAAGGCAAAGCCCTGGCCGAGTTCGAGCAAGAATTTCTGGATGTGGTCGATCAGGCCTTGCTCTAATTCCCGCTCGCGGCGCGGAGCATCGGTGCCTAGAAAGTCGAACAGGTAGGGGTCTTTGAAGACTTGTACCGCCATGTCGGACTCGGCGGCGGGCAGCGTGGCGGGGAAGTTGGTCTGCGCCTTTCCGTGGCGCAGGTGGGCCTGGCCCTGAATTTGGATGCTCAGGATGTTGCGTGACCAGCCATGCTCCAGCGTGCGTGCGGCATACCAAAGGCGATCTTGGCCTTGGTCTAGTTTTTCGAGGAGAACGATATTCTGGCCCCAGGTCAGTTGTGCAACGGTCTGTTGCACAACTTCCCGTTCCGGCCAGGCGCTGGCAAAGGCGCGCATGTACTTGAGGTTACGCGGCGAAAAGCCCTTCATGTCGGGGAAAGCTTGGTGCAGATCAGCCGCCAGCCGGTCAATGACCTTGGTGCCATAACCTTGTTCCGCCTGTTTATGCAGGATGCGCTGGCCAATGTCCCAATACAACAGGACCATGACGCTGTTGCTGGCCAGCACCAAACGCAAGCGCTCGCCATGGATGCGGCCCTTGATGTCGGCAAGCCACGCCGCGTAGTCGGCAGGCATGTCGCCAGCCGGCGATGCTACCGGGAACATCACGCTGCCGTCCACGCGGCCGCGCTGATTGCGTTCCTCAGCCGATGGCTCAGCTTTGCTTGCGTTGAGTTTTTTTGGCGATGTCATGGCTTCTGGGCACTTGTGCAAGCGGCTCTTGCACAAGTGCGTATATCAAACTTCATAACCCAGCCCCGCCAGGTTCTTGCGAATGGCCGCCTCCAAGCGAGCGCTTTCCTTGAACTGGTCGCCTAAGGCAGCGGTTAGGCGGGCCATCTTTTCTTCAAAAGGCTCAGCGTCCGCTTCTTGTGCTGCGGCGCCAACGTACCGCCCGGGGGTGAGCACGTAATCGGCCTTGCCTAGGTCTGCCAGTGTGGCGGCCTTGCAAAAACCCGCTTCGTCGGCGTAGTCTGCACCGCGCTGCCAGGCGTGGAAAGTGTTGGCGACTTTCGCCAGGTCTTCGGGTTTGAAGTCGCGCAGCACACGGTCTTTCATATAGCCCAACTGGCGGGCATCGATGAACAGCACTTCGCCATGGCGGCTGCGCTTGGCCTTGCGCTCAGCCTTGCTGCGGGTCAGAAACCAGATGCAGGCGGGGATTTGCGTGTTGGTGAAGAGCTGGCCGGGTAGCGCCACCATGCATTCGACCAGGTCGGCCTCAATCAGCGCTTGGCGGATGTCGCCTTCGTTGTTGGTGTTGCTGCTCATGGAGCCGTTGGCCAGCAGCAGGGCCATGCTGCCGTGGGGCGCCAGGTGGTGGATCATGTGCTGCATCCACGCAAAGTTGGCGTTGCCGTCGGGGGGCACGCCGTATTGCCAGCGCGGGTCGTCATCACGCACGCCCTCTTTCCAGGCCTTCATGTTGAAGGGCGGGTTGGCCATGATGAAGTCGGCACGCAGGTCGGGGTGCTGCGGGCGGGTGTAGGTGCTGGCGGGCTCTTTGCCAAAGTCAAAGTCCAGCCCGCGAATGGCCATGTTCATGCTGGCCAGCCGCCAGGTGGTAGGGTTGAACTCTTGGCCGTAGATGCTGAGCTGACCTATCGTGCCGCCGTGCTCCAGCACAAAACGTTCGCTCTGCACAAAGAAGCCTCCCGAGCCACAGCAGGGGTCATACACGCGGCCTTCAAACGGCTCCAGCATTTCCACAATGACACTGACGATGCTCTTGGGGGTGTAGAACTCGCCGCCACGCTTGCCTGCGGCAATGGAGAACTCACCCAGAAAATATTCGTAGATGTGGCCCAGGATGTCTTTGGCCTTGAGTGCGCCGTGGTTGAACGGAATTTTGGAGAACTCGTCAATCAGGCCAGGCAGGGCTTCGTCAACGCGCCAGCGAGCGTAGCTTTTGTCGAGCACGCCCTTGAGCTTGGGGTTGTCTTTTTCCACCGCTTCCAGCGCGTCGTCCAGCAGGCGGCCAATGCCTTTGAACTTGTATTCAAAGGTTTTACCGTTTTTGACGGTGAGCACGGTGTCGATGGCGACCTTGGCGTTGTCTTTGCGGAAATCCCATCGGGCCAAGGCGGGCACCCAGAAGACGTTAGTCTCGGTGTAGTAGTCGCGCGCTTCCAGCTCCTGGGCGATCATCTCGCCCGCGTCTTCACC